>JAFTWV010000100.1 GCA_017465155.1 Clostridia bacterium | reverse complement strand
TTCCCATCTCCACCGGTAAACTTGAGGGCTTTAACAACAAAATCAAGGTCGCTAAGCGCATTGCCTACGGTTTTCGCAATGATTCCTATTTCTTCTCCCTTGTCAGGACTCTCTCTCTCCCTAACTTTCCGTGAAGAACCAAATTACATGCAGGTGGATTCGTATTTCTGGATGCCTGTAGAAGCATGGGCAATGTTTCCGGCGCAGACGCAGCAGAGCGCAGGCGCGGCAAAATACGGATATTATTATGACCATGATTCCTATTACAATCTGTATGCGGAATGGACGCTGTCTCCGGGAGCGCTGGCTGCCGAAACCGCCCGTGTGGAAGCGCTGCTCTCGGCAGAAGACACGTACCAGCGGCTGCAGCATGGCGATTACCAGTGCCTGATTGTCGCGGCGCAGGGCCATCGTTTCACGCCTTTTGAGCTGGATGAGCGCAGAAGCAATCACTGCCTGACGATGTTTGCCTATAACGAGGCGACGGGCGTGGTGCGCTACATTTCCTGCGAGGAATACGGCAGCATCAGCGATCCGCCCCGCTACATGACGCTCCTCTGGTGAAAAAACATCTGTTTTGTCAAAAAGCTGTCAAGCTCAGGCAGGAATTCCACGCTGTATCACGAATCATGATTCAGCCTGATTTGCATTTCTGCTGTCAGGCGATAAGGCTATGAAGTCGATAACGGGCATAGCTAATAATGGGCGTAGCTAAAAACGGAGCGAAGCTAAAAACGGAGCGAAGCTAAAAACGGAGCGAAGCTATGAACGGAGCGAAGCTATAAACGGGGCGAAGCTATGAACGGGGCGAAGCCCCAGGAGGTACATTTATGTCTGCGAAGATCAGGCTGAACGCCGCCAATACCGGCGCAGTCATCAACAGGAACATCTACGGCCACTTTTCTGAGCATCTGGGCCGCTGCATCTATGGCGGTCTGTATGTGGGCGAGGACAGCCCCATCCCCAACAAGAAGGGCATGCGCACCGATGTGGTGGAGGCCCTCAGGCACATCAAGGTGCCGGTGCTGCGCTGGCCCGGCGGCTGCTTTGCCGATGAGTATCACTGGGAGGACGGCATCGGCCCCAAGGAGACCCGCAAGCGCATGGTCAACACCAACTGGGGCGGCGTGGTGGAGGACAATTCCTTCGGCACGCATGAATTCCTCGAATTGTGCGAGCAGATCGGCTGCGAGCCCTACATCAACGGCAATGTCGGCTCCGGCACGGTGCGCGAGATGTCTGAATGGGTCGAATACCTGAACAGCCCGGGCGATTCCACCGTGGTGCAGCGCCGCTGGGCAAACGGCCGCAAGGAACCCTGGAATGTCAAGTACTGGGGTGTGGGCAACGAGAACTGGGGCTGCGGCGGCAGCATGCGCCCTGAATACTACGGTGATCTGTACCGTCGCTTCAACACCTTCTGCCGCAACTACACCAAGGAGCATCCGCTCTATCGCATCGCCTGCGGTCCCAATGTGGACGACTGGGCCTGGATGGACGGCGTGATGAAGGTTGCCGGCCGCCACTGCGACGCAATCACCCTGCACTACTACACCCATCCCCACGGCTGGGAGGAAAAGGGAAGCGCTACCGTCTTTGATGACGAGGAGTATTACCTCACCATGCGCAAGACGGTCAAGATGGCGGACCTGATCAAGGGACATCTGGCCATCATGGACAAGTATGATCCCAAGCACAAGGTCGGCCTGATCGTTGACGAGTGGGGAACGTGGTACAACGTGGAGCCCGGTACCAATCCCGGATTCCTGTATCAGCAGAACACCATGCGCGACGCAATCGTCGCCGCGATCAACCTGAACCTGTTCAACAGCCATGCTGACCGTGTGGTGATGGCGAACCTTGCCCAGATGGTGAACGTGCTGCAGTCCGTCATCCTCACCGACGGCGATCAGATGATCCTCACCCCCACTTATCACGTGTTTGACCTGTTCAAGGCGCATCAGGATGCGACACTGATCCCCTCTGAGGTGGAGTGCGCTGAGGTTACCGAGGGCGTAAAGCAGGTGAATGTTTCTGCTTCCATGAAGGACGGCGCGCTGACCATCACCGCCGCGAACGTCTCCTGCACCGCTGCGGAGGACGTGCTGGTGGAGCTTGAGGGCTTCGAGGTACAGAATGTTGCTGCCCGCATTCTGACCGGCGACATGCACGACATGAACACTTTCGAGGAGCAGAACAAGGTGCACATCGTCGATTTCGGCGGCGTGGAGAAGGCAGAGGGCGGCCTGAAGCTGACGCTGCCTGCCTGTTCCGTGGTGGAGATTACCGTCCGTGGCTGAGGTGCGCAGGCAATGCCGGTGTCTGCTGAAGGAAGCCGGCGAGGCCGAAATGGCGGCAATCATCGCGGATTACGTGGCCGGGCTGGATGACAGCGTCCGTACGGCGGAGGACGATTACCGTGCGCGGCTTGCCGTATGCGGCACCTGCGATCAGCTGATGAACGGCACATGCCGTTTGTGCGGCTGCTATGTGGAGACTCGCGCGGCCAAGAGGGGACTTTCCTGCCCCATGGTGCCGCCGCGGTGGACGAAAATAGATCATTAAAAAAGCGGAGAGCTGCTGCAAGGGCAGTTCTCCGCTTTTTCATAATGTGAATGATCTTGTACCTTACTGTAATGATAACATGCACTCGAAAGGAGGCCGGAGAGATGATGCCCCTCAAGCGATTTACTGAGTTTTGCGGCTGTACGGCGCAAACGCTGCGTTACGATGACCGGGTGGGGCTTCTCAAGCCTGTTCGGGTGGATGACCGGGCCGCTGCGCAGATATCATCCTGATGTACTGAGAATGCAGGACAAAGAACGGGCTCCCCGGCCGTCAGATGGTCAGGGGAGCCCGTTGATGTTATGTCAGCAGATCACGCCGAGTCCTTCCAGCAGGATCTTTATGCCCAGCAGCACCAGCACCACGCCGCCGGCCATTTCGGCCTTGCTCTTGTAGCGCGCGCCGAAGAGGTTGCCCACCTTCAGGCCAATGGGGGATAGGACAAAGGTCGTCAGGGCAATCAACGGTGCGGCGATGAGGATGTTCGCGCCCTGCAGATTCAGTGTCACGCCCATGGCCAATGCGTCGATGCTGGTGGCGACGGCCAGTGTCAGCATGGTTTTGAAGGCGAAGGAATCGTCCACCTCTTCAGCCTCCTTGTCCAGTGACTCGCGGATCATGTTGCCGCCGATAAACAGCAGCAGCACAAAGGCGATCCAGTGGCTGACAGATGTGATCAGCCCCGCAAACAGGGATGTGAGCATGAATCCCAGCGCAGGCATCACGCCCTGAAAGCCGCCGAACCATGCGCCCACGGTCAGCATCTGCCTGGGCGTCACCTTCCGGACGGACAGGCCCTTGCAGATCGATACGGCAAAGGCGTCCATGCTCATGCTCACCGCGATGAGCAGCAGTTCAATGATCGACATGTCTTTTGTCCTCCTTGGCAGGTCTATGCACAGAAAAAACGAGACATTACCCGATTTCTGCGCGGTACAGAAAAAACGGGTAAGTCTCGTCACAAAAAGCTCATATGAACTCCGTCGTACAGAGCCAGAGGCGCGCCCCCATTGTGTTGACTCTGTCGCGCCCGCAGGCGCCGACTACTCCCTTACTCACGGGGAAGGATATCATGCCAGCGGCGAGTTAGTCAAGGATAACTGCTAATTTCTGATTTACAGCCTCCGGGAAATACGATATAATAAAAACAGCATCCTATCGCAAACTGAATCGCAACCTCTCCATGATGAAAGGAGCGTGCCGGTATGGCAAAGACGCAGGCAGAGCGCATCGCGGCCAAGGTACGGCGCAAGCAGCGGCTTGTGCGCGTAGCTCTTGGGCAGGAAAAGGCGGATCTGGTTCTGAAGAACGCGGATTACATCAACGTGTTCTCGGGCGAAATCTGCCATGGCGATATTGCTGTGGCTAATGGCCTTGTGGTGGGCATGGACGCGCACTACGAGGGCGTCGTGGAAGTAGATGTGACGGGAAAAATCGTCGCGCCGGGCTTCATTGACGCGCATATCCATCTGGAATCCAGCCTTGTGTCCCCTGCATCCTTTGCCCGGGCGGTGGTGCCTCATGGCACAACCACCGTCATCACGGATCCCCATGAAATTGCCAACGTCTGCGGCACGGCGGGCATTGATTATATGATCGGCGCAACGGCAGGGCTGCCGCTGGATGTGCATTTTATGCTGCCCTCCTGTGTCCCTGCAACGCCGCTGGAGGAAAATGGCGCGCCGCTTTCCTGGCGGGACATCAACGCCTACTTCGATCATCCCCGCGTGCTGGGATTGGCGGAAATGATGAACTATCCCGGCATCCTCATGGGCGACAGGCAGACGATTGAAAAGATCGTTGTGTCGCAGGCGCATCACAAGAAGATCGACGGCCATGCGCCGGGGCTTTCCGGCCGGGCGCTGAACGCCTATATGTCGGCGGGCGTGTATTCTGATCATGAGTGCGATACCCCTGAAAATGCGCTGGAAAAACTGCGCAAGGGACAGTTCATCATGATTCGGGAGGGTACAGCTGCAAAGAATCTCGAAGCCCTGACGCCCCTGCTGACCGAGCAGTATGCTCACCGCTGCATGTTTGCTACCGATGACAAGCATCCCGGTGACCTGCTGAATGGCGGACATATCGACGCGATTGTCCGCAAAGCCATCCGTCTGGGCGTTGATCCCATCATTGCTATCAAGGTGGCCAGCCATTATGCCGCGCGGTACTTCCTGCTGAACAACAAGGGTGCCATTGCACCTGGATATCTCGCGGACTTCGTGGTGCTGGATAATCTGACAGATGTGAACGTGGAGATGGTCTTCAAGCGCGGAAAGCGAGTCTATGACGGGAACGACGTCGTGATGGAAGCGCCACAGATCGATCCGGACATCCTTGCGGGCGTGACGAACACCGTCCATATGCCTGACCTGACAGAGGATCGCCTTGCATTGGGCGATGCGCCGCTCATCGGCCTTGTGCCCGGACAGATCGTGACTGAAAACCTCGGCCGTGCGTCCTGCGTGGATGTATCCCGGGACATTGTGAAGATGACGGTCTGTGAGCGTCACCATGCTACGGGACATGCGGCCTCCTGCTATGTGCAGGGATATGGCCTCAAGCGGGGTGCAGTGGCGACTTCCGTGGCGCATGACAGCCACAACATCATTGCCTGCGGCGTGAACGACCGCGATATGGTCTGCGCGGTCAACCGGCTCAAGGCCCTTGGCGGCGGCATGGCGGTGGTGGAGAACGGCGTGGTCATCGCCGAGCTGCCGCTGCCTGTGGCAGGTCTGATCACCGATCGGCCGCTGGAGGAGGTCAACGCTCTGCTGGAGGATTGCAAGCGGGCGGCGGTCGAACGCGGCACACAGAGGGGCATCGATCCCTTCATGACCATGAGCTTCGCCAGTCTGCCGGTGATTCCCGAGCTGCGGCTGACCACCCGCGGCGTGATCGACGTGAACACCCAGACTCTGATTGATTGAGCGGCCAGTGAGCCGCAGGAGGGATTACCGATGATGAAAAGGATCCTGTCGCTGATCCTGTCGCTGATGCTGCTGGCGGCGTTGCTGCCCGCCTGTGCGGAAACGGCAGAGGTCAGCCCCCTGTACCGCATTGTCCACCGGACGGAGGCAGGCGATGTGTACCTTGGCACAGGCGTGCTCTTCGCTTCGAAGAATCTGCTGCTGACGGCAGCAGGATGCTGCAGTGCCGGCGAATCGCTCTATGCCATCGGCGAGGACGGCGAGCATGTCGTGACGTACACGGGAGTGATCACGGACACGGGCGTGGCGCTGGTCGGTCTTGCAACGGAAAGCGCGGCGGAGCCCGTCGGCCTGACCAACTCGGATCAGGTGGCGCAGAGCATCGTGCAGGCCGTTGATGGGGAAGGTAAGGCGCTTCAGTCGTCGCTGCTGAATGTGCGAATGAGCGTCTACAACGGCCGCGAGGCCGTGCTGCTGACGGTGGAGGATGCGATGCCTCTTGGCGCAGTGATGCTGGGCGAGGACGGCGGAGTGGCCTGCATGACCGTCGCGCAGTACAGCGAGAGCCACAATACCTATACGACCCTGATGGTGAGCGTTCTGGCGCAGGTGCTGCTGGATGCGACGGCAGAGGAGGATGCGCAGTCCGAGTGGCTGGAGCCTGCCCTGACATGGGAGAACGGCTACTTCTGCGTGGACTGGTCGGAGCAGGCGCGGGAGGATGGCGTGTACAGCGTCGCCCTGGCGGCAAAGGAAAACGCATACTATTCCGCGCATCATGTATCCGATGGTGTGACGAGCATGGAGCTGGCACTGCCGCCCGGACATACCTATGTGGTGCTGGTCCAGTGGGCGGCGGACGACGATGCGCTGCAAAGCGCCTTCGAGTGGAAGGAAGCGGTGTCCCTGGCGGTACCGGCGGCGGAGTTCACCGGATATGAATTTACACAGCAGTGCTGGCTGGCAGGCGTGAAGGCCGGCGAGGATGTGACAGGCCGTGTGCTGCCTGAATGGACGGGCATGACCGCTGCGTCCCTGATGGATGAGGGCATGGATTATTACCTGCAGATCCGCAATACCTATGCCGTTTCAGAGGAGCTTTCCATGGCGCTGTCGCTGGAGATGATCGCGCCGGACGGACAGGTCTACTACGAACAGCACAGCTACCTCTTTGACCCGGCCATTGCGGCAGACGACTCCTTCGCCATGCCGCTGGACGATCTGCTGGCGTCCTGCGCGGAGTTCAGTGAGGGCGGCGTGCTGCAGTCTGGCGCTTACACCATCCGGTACAGCATCGGCGGCGGCGTGGCAGGCACAGTTTCGTTCACGCTTGAATGACTGCGTACTTGACAATAGCGGCCAGAGGATGTATCATCATTTTACCAAGGAAAGGCAGGTGAGCAGCGTATGACGTTTTGTGTGACGACGAAAAACGGAAGCCATGCTGCTCCCACGCGCGGATGATCAGGGGCGATTGCCCGCACTCCGTCTGCCGGTATTCAGCATGAATCAGCACTTCTGTTTTTCGGGAGTGCTGTTTTTGTTTGAAAGGAAAAACATCATGCTGAAAATGAAACACCTCGTTGAGAACAAGGCGCTTGCGCAGTATGCACTGCGGAGCTGGAACCATGATCAGGCGACACTGGAGAAGTGGCTGAACCGCTTCCGCATTTCCTCCAATGCGGTATATCCCTTCATGCAGGATGGGAGTCTGGCGTTCCTGCGTCTGGCGCCGGAGGAGGAGAAGCAGGACGCTCAGGTACAGGCAGAGCTGGACTTCCTTGCTTACCTGCATGCGCAGGGGTACCCGGCGATGCAGTCCCTGCCCTCGCTGGACGGCGCAGCTCTGGTGCGCATCGACAGTCCATGGGGAAGGTATCTGGCCAGTGCATTCGCCTGTGTTCCGGGCGTACCGGTGGAGGATGCGCCGCCGGATGAGCGCGTCATGACCCGCTATGGCGAGGCGCTGGGCCGTCTGCATGCATTGTCTGCCAGGTATGTTCCTGTCCGCCGCAGACAAAGCCATGCAGATGCGCTCGCATGGACAGCCCGGACACTGGCCGCGCATCATGCGCCCGACTGTATGCTGGAGGTCTGCGACCGCATTGCCTGCCGGCTGTCGGCGATGCCAAAGAATCGCGAAACCTACGGCCTTGTACATTACGACTTCGAGCCGGATAATGTTTTCTGGGATGAGGCACAGGACTGCTGTCATGTCATCGACTTTGACGACAGTATGTATCATTTTTACGTCCTGGACATTGAGCAGGCGCTGGATGCGCTGGACGAAATGCTGTCCGAACAGGGGCGAGCCTCCTTTTCGGAAGCAGCGCAGGCGCAATTCCTTGCGGGCTATCGGCTGCATTTTCCGCTGTCGGAGGACATGCTGGCGCAGCGTCCGCTGATGCGCGCATTCTGTGACATATACGCCTATGCTCGTCTGCTGCACTGCCTGTCTGACCGTCCCAGCCCGGAACCGGAATGGATGCCCGGTCTTTGCGCCCGGCTGGAGGGCCGCATGCGGCATCTTGAAGCGCGTTTGCACGTTTAAGCCCTTCCGGACGTCTGCAGGAAGAAGCTGCGGCGTATTTTGACGGGGATAAAAAAGGCCCGTACATCCTGCAGCGCTGCGGATGTACGGGCCTCATTCCGGTTCAGGCTGGGCGGCGTGTCAACGTTCCATGCGGACGAGATATTCATCCGTGCCGTCCTCAAGCCTGCGGTCCTTCGTCAGATGGAAGCCGTGGCGCGTGTAAAAAGCGATGGCGCGCACGTTCTTTTCCAGCGCCCAGAGGAAGCTGACACCGTTCTCGGTGATGGCATGCTGCAGGAGAGCCGCTCCGATGGACTGCCCCTGCAGCACGGGCTCAACAAACAGCTTTTGAACCTCCTGACGCTCCCACCGGAGGAATCCCTTGACAACACCATCGTCATAGACCCAGATGCTTTCCGGCGCAGCGGCATAGCCGCGGGCCAGCGACGGCACCTGAAGCTCATCAAAATAATAGCTGTCGTTCCGGAAGATCGGGTAGAAGTTCAGCCGGTAGTTGAATATCTCAATCTCCGCGATTCTTGCTGCATCTTCCGGTCTGGCTTTCCGGATGTTTCCCATTGCGTTCACCTCTGTATCAATCTGAAGGAAGGCATTCGATGAGGGGCGTTATGCCTGATAGATACCGTCCTTCTGCAAGAGGCGGATGCGCCGATAGTAGCCCCACATCAGCAGGATGGCTGCACCTGACCAGGCCATGATCTCCGCCACGTACACGCCCCATACGCCGATCAGTGCCGGCAGCAGCAGCACACAGCCGATGCGCATTGCCAGCTCCATGAAGCCGGAAAGCATCGGTATGAAGGTATCGCCCACGCCCTGCAGGGTGCTGCGGTAGGCGAAGAGCAGGTACAGCATCGGCAGACCGGCGCTCATCATCAGCAGATACTCATAGGCGTATTTCAGCGCACCGGCAACCACCTGCGGATCCTCGTCGTTGATGAACAGTCCCAGCAGCGGCTGCCCAAAGAGCGTCATCACCAGTGCAACGACCAAGGCCATGCCAACGCCGATCTGTGCACTGCGGCGCAATCCGAGCTTCACGCGGTCAAGGCGGCGTGCACCGAGGTTCTGGCCGGTAAAGGTACCCACCGCACTGCCAAGGGAGGAGCCTGCCAGCTCGATCAGTCCCGTCAGGCGGCTCGTCGCACTGAACCCGCATACAAATACAAAGGAGAAGCCGTTCACTACCGTCTGCAGCACCAGCCCGCCAATGGAGATGACCGTGTTCTGGAAGGCAATGGGCATGCCGAGCTTCATCAGCTTTGCGCACAGGGCTGCGTCAGGCTTCACATCCTCCCGGGAAAGGTGCAGCACAGGCGTGCGGAGCACGGCGTTCAGGCAGATCAGGCAGCTGGCGCCCTGACTGATGACCGTCGCGACAGCCACACCTGCCACGCTCCACCGGAATACTGCGACAAACAGAATGTCCAGCACAATGTTTATGCAGGCGGCGGTGGTCATGGCGATGAGCGGCGTGGTGCTGTCGCCCACGGCCCGCAGGAAGCCGCTGAACAGGTTGAAGCCCATCACCAGCGCCATGCCGCCGAAGATAATGCGCAGGTACAGGCAGGTCAGATGGATGATTTCATCCGGCGTGTCCATCAGGCGCAGCACCGGCCACAGGAGCAGCTGGGAAGCGACCTCCAGCACTACGATGGTCGCAAGGGACAGAAGCAGGCTCTGTCCGGCGGCTTTACGCATCTGCGTGTAATCCCCTGCGCCAAAGCTCTGGGCGATCTGGATACCGAAGCCCTGCGTCAGGCCGATGGCAATGGACAGCACCGTCCAGTCGAGCCAGCCTGCCGAGGATACGGCAGTCATTTCCGTCACGGATTCCGCGTTGCCGATGATGAAGGTATCCACCAGCGAATACAGCTGCTGGAAGGCATTGCCCGCAATGATAGGCAGGCAGAACAGCAGGATGTGTCTCGTGGGACTGCCGGTGGTCATGTCGCGTGTACGGGCCATGGTAGGACTCCTCATAATGTCAGAATGATTGCCCGGTAGAATTCGCGAAGGAAGCTGCAAATCCTGCCGGGCAATCAGCGTTTGTGAAAGTTATTTTGCTTCCTCCCGCGCCCTGCGGACGATCTGGCGGACAAAGTCCGTCTTGGCGGCGGTGTAGCCGTCCCGGTCGTGCTCGAAGGGCTTCCACAGCGACAGCTTCAGCGCCTCGTAGGCCTTTGCATCCTCCGGGTGGGCGTTGAGGTAATCGCGGAAGAGCGGTTCGTCATGATCGCCCATGGGGCGAAGGTGCAGGTGGTACACATGTTCAGCGAACCCCTGCACGGTATAACCCTTGTTGTAGGAGCGGTTACCGGGCTTGACCGACATGCAGCGGTAGCCGGCCCGGGCAAGAAATGCGTCGGCCTGTGCAAGATCCGCATCTGCGGCTGTTTCCACGAGGATGTCGATGATCGGCTTGGCCTGAATACCGCAGATGGCGGTACTGCCGATGTGACGGATGCGCCGGGACAGCTCCGGCGGCAGTACGGCATACAGCAACGCCTCTTCCGCTGCGTACCACGTGGGCCAGCGGGGATCGGGTGCTGTCAGGATAATGGGGAACAGCTCCCAGAGCTCTGCGAGGGTCATGTCGGAAAGGGATCTGGGCATGGATGGCTCCTTTCTGTCAGCCTTCGCCGTCCAGGCAGTCCTCGATGCAGATATAGCCCTCCGTCGTGTGATACCACCCGCCCGGCAGCTCCACGCTGACCTCGTACTTGCTGATCGGGCAGGTAGGTGCGGAGACTGCGCCGTCCGGCTCATCGTAGATGCCGTTTTCGCGGGTGAATCGGCAGGTGTAACGGGCAAAGGCGGAATCATGATAATAGATCGTCAGGGTAGAGGGCTTCGATACAGGTCAGGGGCTTGTCAGGATCGTCCGCGAGGGCGTAAATACCGGCTGTCAGCAGCAGGCACAGAAAAAAGCAGCGCCGTGCGTTTCATCGGCCAAACCTCCCATTCATGGAATCTGTCTGCCAATATAACGCATCAGCGCTGCTGATTCATCCGCTCGTCGGACAGGAACCGCCGCCGCAGGAAGGTGGCGATCTTTTTCAGCCAGTGCTGGCTTTCCAGATTCAGCACCCGCACCTGACGCATCCGGGGACGGGTTTGTTCCAGCCACACGTCCATCAGCCGTTCTGCGACGTAGCCGAACACGCGGCTGTCCTTCTCGTTGTAGCCTGATACATCCAGCCGCTTCTCCAGCTCGAACAGCACGTCGAAGAGCCATGCCGAATAAGCGTCAAACTGCGCCCTGCGCATGATGCACATGTTGAAGCGGCGACCCCAGCGGCGCTTCATAACCCGATCATAGGCGGCGAGGAAGGCCTGATGACGCTCAGCGATAATCTGGCGTGTCGTGTCCAGATCGACGGCGTGGTGCGCGTGGATGTATTGGGTGTAGTTCGTTTCTATGAGGTAGATGCGCGGTGTGGGAATGATCACGTCCGCGTGCTGCAGCAGCGTTTCCGCCTGCGGCAGGGTCAGGATACGCGTCTTTCGCGGGCCAAAGGGCGTGACGGTGAAGTAACGCCGGTAGTGACACAGGCCGCATACCTCGGCATCGCAGTTTTTCCACAGCCAGTACTGGGCTGTCAGCTCGCTGAAGGCAGGATTGCGCAGACTGATGTGATCGCCTGTATCATCCCGGAGCAGCCCCAGATCCTCATGAAGCGCTGCGCCTGCCTGCATGGGGACGTACAGCGGCTCATCCGGGAGCCAATAGCGCTTATGCAGCGCTACCGCAACGGCATACCGCATCGTTCGTCCCCCCTTTTTTCTGCATAGAATGAATGTTATGCGTCGTGCGCCAGTGCCATCATATCATTGACGGCAGGGCGTGTCAAGTGCAGGGGGGAAGCGCGGGATGTAAAATCCGCGCGGAAGCCGCGGCCAGGGGCTTCTTCCGCGCGGAGAATGAGTACAGGGACGTCACCAGCGGACGTACAGGCCGCCGGCCTCGTCAGCATCCACGGTGAGCACGTCGCCGGGCTTGACGTCAGCGGCAATGATCCGCTTGGCGACCAACGTTTCCACCTTGCTCTGCAGGTAGCGCTTGAGCGGTCGTGCACCGAAGGCCGGATCGAAGCCTTGCTCGATCACGGCGTCCATGGCCGCGTCGGTCAGCTCCACGCGCAGCTGCTTGTCGATCAGGCGTTTGTTGAGGCCGCTCAGCATCAGCTTCACAATGCTGCTGATCTGCTCCTTCGTCAGCGGCTTGTAATACACGATCTCATCAATGCGGTTGAGGAACTCCGGGCGGAAGTGGGTCTTCAGCAGCCGATCGACTGCTGCGCGGGCAGAATCGGTAATCTCGCCGTTCTCGATGCCGCCCAGCAGGTACTCGCTGCCCAGGTTGCTGGTCATGATGAGGATGGTGTTTTTGAAGTCCACCGTGCGGCCCTGAGAGTCGGTGATGCGGCCGTCATCAAGCACCTGCAGCAGCACGTTGAACACGTCCGGATGTGCCTTTTCCACCTCGTCAAACAGCACGACAGAGTACGGATGGCGGCGTACAGCCTCGGTCAGCTGACCGCCCTCGTCGTAGCCGACATAGCCGGGAGGTGCACCGATCAGCCGGGAGACGCTGAATTTCTCCATGTATTCGGACATGTCGATGCGTACCATGTTCTTTTCGTCGTCAAAGAGCGCCTGCGCGAGGGCCTTGGCCAGCTCTGTTTTGCCAACGCCCGTGGGGCCCAGGAACAGGAAGCTGCCCAGCGGGCGGTTCGGGTCCTGAATGCCTGCGCGGGAACGCAGAATGGCCTCGCTCACGCGGGTGACGGCCTCGTCCTGCCCGATGACCCGCTCGTGCAGCACGTCCTCCAGATGCAACAGCTTCTCCCGCTCGCCCTCCATCAGCTTGCTGACGGGGATTCCCGTCCAGCGGCCGACGATACGGGCAATTTCCTCTTCGGTCACGCGGTCACGCAGGAGGCTGTCCTCGCCCTTGGAAGCTTCGGCGATGGCTTCTTCCTCCGCCAACGCCTTCTGCAGCCGGGGAAGCTCGCCGTACTTCAGCTCGGCGGCCTTGTTCAGGTCGTACTCGCGCTCGGCCCTGGCGATTTCGCCGTTCACGCGCTCGATGTCCTCGCGGAGCTTCGTCACCGTGGCAATAGCATTCTTCTCCGCGTCCCATTTCGCGCTCATCTGGTTAAATACGTCGCGCTGCTCAGCCAGCTCCTTCTGCACCTCGGCAAGGTGAGCCTGTGTAAGAGCATCCTCGTCCTTTTTCAGCGCCGCTTCCTCAATTTCCAGCTGCATGATGCGGCGGCGAACGTCGTCCAGCTCCGTGGGGAGGCTGTCGATCTCCGTGCGGATCATCGCGCAGGCCTCATCCACCAGATCACGGGCCTTCTCCGGCAGGAAGCGGTCGGTGATGTAGCGGTTGGACAGGGTTGCGGCGGCAATGAGGGCCGCGTCCTGAATCTTCACGCCATGGAAGACCTCATAGCGTTCTTTCAGGCCACGGAGAATGGAAATCGTATCCTCCACCGTCGGCTCATCCACCATAACAGGCTGGAAACGGCGCTCCAGAGCAGCATCCTTTTCAATATATTTACGGTATTCATCCAGTGTGGTCGCACCAATACAGTGCAGCTCACCTCTGGCCAGCATAGGCTTTAACAGGTTGCCGGCATCCATCGCGCCATCGGTTTTGCC
>JAFTWV010000099.1 GCA_017465155.1 Clostridia bacterium | reverse complement strand
GCTAACCGAAGGGGCAGCTTGAGCAGTTTCTTCATAAGTACCTCCATCTGATTTGGGGAGACAGGCACGGGCATGTGGCTCGTGCCTGTTTGCTTGCGGCGCGGTTCTTCAGTCATAGATCAGCTCGTTGAACAGCATTTCTTCAATCCGGTTGTGAATACTGTTCATGCGGCGTACCCATTCCATCTGGTCAGCAGATTTCAGCTCCTCGGTAACGCCTTCGGCTGCTTTCATCTGCGGGATCAGCAGATCCATGCGTTCCTGGCAGGCATCGTCAATGCTGTACAGGTGTTTCATGAGCTTGCCGGACAGCAGGAGCTGATTGAACAGGAGGGAACGATGCTCCCGGAGATAGCGCATGCGCATTCTGCCGTACTTGCCAAGCGGGCGCATGTCCTCGGCAGGAATGCCGATGTTGGGCAGGTAGTAGTCTCCACAGCGGCGATAGGTCAGTTTCATGGGGGTGTCCTCGCTTTCTGCTGCAATGAAAAAAGCAGCTATGTACTTGAAGGTTTCCCTTCAAGCCATAACTGCTTGAATTTACTGTATTTCCCGCAACTCATGACGAGGAGGGGTAAACCTTCCTCTACATAATAACGCGTTCTGGAGGAGCCTTTTTGCTGATAAAAACCATCTTCTCAAAGCACAAAAAGTATGATATGATATCCCGCGAACAATGTCACCGGAGGTTCCGCCATGCTTTCTTCCATCCGCAAAAGCTACAATCATACGATCTACGCCAGCTACCTTGGTTACATTATGCAGGCCATTGTGAACAACTTTGCGCCGCTGCTGTTTCTGACGTTCATGTACGACTTTGAACTGACGATGGAGAAGATCACCCTCATCACGACGATCAACTTTGCCGTGCAGCTGACGGTGGATGCCATCGCAGCGAAGATCGTCGATCGCATCGGATACAGGCTCTGCATCGTGGCAGCGCATGTATTTGCGGCAATCGGACTTGCGGGTCTGGCAGTGTTTCCTTCGGTGATGCCGCCTTTCGCGGGAATTCTGACGGCAGTGGTACTTTATGCCATTGGCGGCGGCATCATTGAGGTGCTGATCAGCCCCATCGTCGAGGCATGCCCAACGGAACGCAAGGCAGCGGCCATGTCCCTGCTGCATTCCTTTTACTGCTGGGGCCATGTATTTCTTGTCGTCGTATCCACGGCGTTCTTTGCGGTGTTCGGCATTGGCAGTTGGCGCGTGATGGCATGCATCTGGGCGCTGATTCCGCTGCTGAATGTGTTTTATTTCCTGCTTGTGCCCATTTACCCCATTGTGTCGGGTGAAACCAAGCAGCTGTCTCTGGGCCAGCTGTGCAGGATGAAGATGTTCTGGCTGCTGCTGGTGATGATGGTGTGTGCCGGCGCATCCGAGCAGGCCATGAGCCAGTGGGCCAGCGCCTTTGCGGAGAATGCGCTGAGCATCTCCAAGACCATGGGCGATCTGGCAGGTCCCTGTGCGTTTGCGGTTTTTATGGGTACTGCACGTGCACTGTATGGGAAGTTTGAACAGCGCATTCCGCTCAAGCAATTCATGCTCGGCTCAAGCGCCCTGTGCATCCTGTGCTATTTGCTGGCGGCGCTGTGCGGCCAGCCGCTGCTGGCGCTGGTGGGCTGTGCATCGTGCGGCTTCTCGGTGGGCATCTTCTGGCCGGGAACGTTCAGCATTGCTGCGCCCGCAATTCCCGGCGGCGGCACGGCGATGTATGCGCTGATGGCTCTGGCGGGCGATCTGGGCTGTTCCGGCGGTCCGACGGTCGTGGGCATGGTATCGGGCGCTGCCGGCGGAGATCTGCGTACCGGGCTGATTGCGGCGATCATTTTCCCGGTGCTGATGCTGACCCTGACTGCCCTGATCAAGCCGCAGAAGGAAAAGGCATAAAGCAAGAGGACACGCACCGATGGGATGCGTGTCCTTTTCAAAGCTGCTGTTTAGTTAGTCACCTGAATGCTGCGGCGCATGTGCAGCAGGGCGTTCTTCTCCAGTCGGGATACCTGTGCCTGACTGATGCCGATTTCGCCTGCAACCTCCATCTGTGTCCGGCCTTCAAAGAAGCGCAGGTGAACGATGCGCTTTTCCCGGTCGTTCAGCTTCCGCATCGCGTCGCGGATGGCGATATCCTCGACCCAGTTTTCGTCCTTTGCATTTTCATCCTTCACCTGATCCATGATGTAGAGCGCGTCGCCGCCGTCGTTGTATACCGGCTCAAAGAGACTCACAGGATCCTGAATGGCCTCCAGTGCAAACACAACGTCCTCACGGGGGACGTGCATTTCCTCCGCGATCTCGCTGATGGTTGCTTCCCGGCCCAGCCTGTTTTGCAGCCGGTCACGGGCCTGCAGGGCTTTATAGGCTGTGTCGCGCATGGATCGGCTGACGCGGATGGCGTTGTTATCGCGCAGATACCGGCGGATCTCCCCGATGATCATAGGGACGGCATAGGTGGAAAAACGTACATTCTGTGAGGTATCAAAGTTGTCCAGCGCCTTCATCAGGCCGATGCACCCGACCTGAAAAAGATCGTCAACATTCTCGCCGCGTCCTGAAAAACGCTGGATAACAGAAAGGACGAGGCGGAGGTTCCCTTGGAGAAATTCGTCGCGGGCGGCCTTATCGCCGGAGTGGACGAGAGGAAAAAGCTGGCGCATGCGTTCGGCGGAGATGACGGGGAGCTTTGAGGTATCTACGCCGCAAATATCGACCTTGCCGTATGCCATGATGATGTACCTCCTGAGTGGGGATGTACAGAGTATGGCACGGCGGAGGAAGCCTTAAACAGGCAGGACAGGATATGTGGAAAGGGGACATTTATTTCTACCGGTACAGGCAGCAGAGAACGTCTCCTGTTGTCAGCTCACACCGATCAACCCGCACCTGCCCGGAGCATATCGCCCTGCAGTCTTTGCAGGATGCGCTTTTCCAGACGGGAAATGTAACTCTGAGAGATCCCCATTACGTCAGCGACCTCCTTTTGCGTCATTTCCTCGCGTCCGCCAAGACCAAAACGAAGGCGCATGATTTCCCGCTCGCGGGTGTTCAGCCGGGAAAGGGCCTCAAACAGCATCTGCTTTTCAGCTGTTTCCTCAATGCCTCGGCTGACGGTGTCGGGCTCGGTGCCCAGTACGTCGGAAAGAAGCAGCTCATTGCCGTCCCAGTCTGTTTTGAGGGGTTCGTCAAGGGATATTTCCAGCTTTGTGCGGCTGTGACGGCGCAGGAACATCAACACCTCGTTTTCGATGCAGCGGCTTGCATAGGTCGCAAGTTTGATTTTCTTCGTCGGATCAAAGGTGTTGACTGCCTTGATCAATCCGATGGTGCCGATGGAAATCAGATCCTCCAGCATCACGCCTGTATTTTCGAATTTTCTTGCGATGAATACAACCAGACGCAGGTTGCGCTCGATGAGCGTTCGCCGGATAGAGCCGTCGTCTGCGGACAGGCGATCAAGGAGCGCGCGTTCCTCATCGGCGGACAGAGGAGCGGGAAGGGGCTCGGGACCGCCGATGTAAAACAGCTCCCGCGGGGTGAGGCTGCTGACGAAGTCGGTCAGGCGTTGGCGGGCAAGGGCATAAAGCTTGAAGGTCATGGACATGGAATCAGCCTCCTTGTGAAATGACTTTTTCGTCAGAGAAAGCATGATGAGCGATCAGACAGGAAGGGACAAGCGCCTGAAAGCCATCGTAGGCGTCAGGGGAAAGGCCGATGAGCGCACGTACAGGCTGCGGACTGCGCCCCTTCAGGATGCACACGCTGTCCGGTCGGAAGATGGTCATCATCGCTGTGCCGGATATGGTGCGGACAGGAATGAATCTCATGCCGGGCAGAAGCTCGCCGCTTTTCGGCAGAGTGACGAGACGGGCAGCAGCCCTGCGGGATATGACGATTACCGGCAGTCCCGTGATGACGTCGCGCAGCAGGTTGCCGCTGTCGATGAGGGCGGTAAGAGTCAGGCGGGCGTTTCCGTGACGGAGCGCTACGGTTGCACAGCGGGGGACGTCGGCCGTCCGTGAAATGGCCACAGGCGCTGCGGACAATGCGGCGCAGCCAGACAGCAAAAGCAGCGCGCCGGGCACTGTAAATGAGGATAGCAGACGCATCAGGCCTGTCAGCCAGAGGGAAAGCATTGCGGACAGCGCAGTCATGCGCCCTCTCAGCCTGCGAGGTGCGCCGGGCCATGCCAGCAGCGGCGCGATCAGCATGACGGGCAGCAGGAGTACCAAACGTATCCATGGAGAAGGAAACTGCTGTGCCGACAGCGAAAGCATACTGGTGAGCAGCGCTGTAAAGAAAAGGCGAAACGGTGAGCGCCGCGTCAGTCCGGCCGATACGCCCAGTGCCAGCAGCAGACACAGGCTGCAGCAGATTTGCTCCAACAGGTACAGCCAGATGCTGATACGCATGGCAGGGTTCCTCCTTGCAGTGTTGCAAGGCATAATATACCGAAAAGAGCGGGGGATCAGCGTCGAACAGGGGCGCAGAAAAAGTCGGTCTGCGTCGGACGGCGCGGATGAAGGGAGGTACTATGAAGGCAGGTCCATACGAGGTTATCGTAACGGCGCGAGCAAACTGCCGAAGGATGATCCTTCGCTGCAGCAAAGCGGATGGAAGGCTTACACTGTCTGTTCCCAAGGGGACTCCGCAGCGGGTGATCCGCGAGTTCCTGCTCAGTCAGATGGAGTGGATTGAACGACAGGCAGGCGTGCCGCGCACATGGAAGGCTGTCTACGCGCCGGGCGAGCAGCATTATCTGCTGGGCAGACTCGTGACGCTGGGAAAGGAAGTACCGTCGGGAGATGCGTTTCTTGCCAGAAGGGAAGCGGAGCTGCAGGCAGTGGTGATGCGGCTGCTGCAGAAGTGGTGCGGCCCAATGGGCGTACGCGTCACGCATGTAACATTCCGGCAGATGACCAGCCGCTGGGGCAGCTGCCGCCCCCAAACAGGCCGGCTGACCTTTAACCTTCGTCTTGGACTTTACGAGGAAGCTCTGATTGAGGAGACTGTCGTTCATGAGCTGTGTCACTTTTTTCATGCGGATCACTCTGCGGCCTTCTATCGGGAAATGAGCCGGTGGCTGCCGGACTGGCAGGCACGGAAGACGGCACGGAATCGCCGCGATGTACGGCCGCGTCCGCCGCAATAAGCGCTCACGCCACTCAACACCTGCGCCCATGCTCCGTCATATGCTGCAAATGCAGGAAGTCCATGAAATTTCCTGCTGCATAACGCTTGACATCCCGGACGGAGTGTGACATCATGAAACGAGGCGATATCTATCGGGCTGATCTCGATCCGGTCGTAGGTTCCGAACAGGGCGGCACACGGCCAGTCGTCATCATTCAGAATGATATAGGAAACCTGCACTCACCCACGGTGATTGTGGCAGCGATCACAACGCGTCATAAAAAGCCGCATCTTCCCGTGCATGTGCCCATCACAGCGCAGGAGAGCGGCCTTGCCCGTGATTCCGTGGTGCTGACTGAACAGGTCCGTACGCTGGAAAAATCCCGCCTGACCCGTTATCTGGGCGCTTTATCGGAGGCAGCGATGCGCCGGATTGATCGTGCGCTGGCCATGAGCCTTGGAACGGGCGGAAGGTATATTGGAGGAAATACGAGTGAACCTGATGCAGAAGCTGCAAAAGGCAGCCAGACGTGAATTGCTGGTCGCATGGGGACAGATTGTGCTGGGATGTATTGTGGGTGCAGCTGCTTATCCGCTGTTCCTGGATCCCGGTAAAATTGCGCCCGGCGGCCTGACGGGTGTGGCGATGGTGCTCAAGCATCTCTTCGGCTGGGACATCGGCGTAACGAGCCTGCTCCTGAATATCCCGCTCTTTGTAATCGGCTACAAGGCCATGGGGCGGGGGTTTGTGTTCCGCAGCCTGTGTGCGACGGTGCTGTTCTCGCTGATGATTGATCTGCTGCCGCTGCCGGCGATGAACTTCGATCCCATGCTGTCCACGCTGATCGGCGGCGTGCTGCTGGGTATTGGCCTGGGACTGATCCTCCGCGGCGGCGCGACCACCGGCGGCACGGATATGGTTGCCCGCATGGTACACCGTCGTCTGCCCTTCCTGTCCGTGGGCATGTTCCTGTTCCTGATCGACTGTGTCGTTGTCGTGGCAGCGGCGGTGACCATCGGAGGCGCGGAGGCGCTCTATGCGCTGATCTGCATTTATGTGTCGGGCAAAGCGGTCGATATGGTGATGCTGGGTATGTCCAAGAACAAGGCCTGCTTCATTATTTCCGACAAGTGGGAGGCCGTTTCCCGCCGCGTGATGGACGAAATGGAGCGCGGCGTGACGCAGCTGACGGCCCGCGGCGCTTACACGGGTACGGACCGGCCTGTGGTGCTGTGCGTGCTCAGTCCCCAGGAGGTTGCGCGCATCAAGGCGATTGTCCGCGAGGAGGATGAAAAGGCCTTTATGTTTATCACTGAGGCGCATGAGGCCTTAGGCGAAGGCTTTACCGGACTGATGAACAGCGATTGATATGCACCGATGTCTGCGGCGGGATGCTGAAGCGTCCCGCTGTTTTGATGCGTTGGGCGGAATTCACAAGATTTTGCACATGCCACTTGAATGTTTCTGCTATCCGTGATATAATCACTTCGTCCCCATTCTTACCCAAATATGGACGATGAAGAGGAGGAACACCCCAATGAAGAAGTTTCTTGCGATGCTTCTGGCCATGGTCATGATGCTGGGCTGCGTTGCCTTTGCAGAGACCGTGAACCCCGACGACATCCCGGACACCGTCACCGCTGAGGACGGCAAGTACGAGATCGCATTCGTTACCGACGTGGGCCAGCTGAAGGACAAGTCCTTCAATCAGGGCACCTGGAACGGCGTGAAGCTCTATGCTACCGCCAACGGCCTGACCTACAAGTACTACCAGCCCGCCAATGGCGATCAGGCCACTGACGACGATCGCTACGACGCCATGAAGGCTGCCTGCGAGGGCGGCGCGAAGGTCGTTGTGTGCGCTGGCTTTATGCAGGGCACTGCGCTGGCGAAGGCTGCTGCCGAGTACACTGACGTGAAGTTCGTGTTCATCGACGGTTGGCAGCTGGGCCTGGCCAACGTTGCTCCCATCGCTTTCGCTGAAGAGCAGTCTGGTTATCTGGCCGGCTACGCTGTCGTGAAGGAAGGCTTCACCAAGCTGGGCTTCTCCGGCGGCGGCGGCGGCACCAACCCTGCCTGCATCCGTTACGGCTACGGCTTCGCTCAGGGCGCCAATGCGGCTGCTGCCGAAATGGGCGTGAATGTTGAGCTGAAGTATTCCTGGCAGTACGGCGCTTCCTTCAGCGCCTCTGCTGAGCTGCAGACCATGATCTCCGGCTGGTACGAGACTGGCACCGAGATCGTCTTCGCCTGCGGTGGTTCCATGTTCTCCTCCATCGTTGCGGCTGCTTCCGCCAACGACGCCTGCGTGGTGGGTGTTGACGTTGACCAGTCCTACGAGTCTGAGACTGTTGTGACCTCCGCTCTGAAGGGCCTGTCCTCTGCGACTGCCTGGGCTATCGGCAAGTACTACGCCGGTGAGTGGGAGACTGTGGGCGACGTGGCGACCTCTCTGGGCGCGAACAACGATGCTGTTGGCCTGCCCACCGATACCTGGTCTCTGACCGCCTGGACTGTGGATGAGTACAATGCGCTGCTGGCCGCGATCAAGGACGGCACCGTGACCATCGACAGCACCGTGCTGGAGAATGACGGCGTTGTGAACGTTGAGTTCTCCAACCTGAAGGTCATCTACGAGTAATAGAAGATCCTCATGCAGGAGGGCGCTTTGCGGCGCTCTCCTGTTTTTTTCGCATGGCGAGGCATTTCTCTTGCAATTTTCACCGTTCGCCTTTATAATTGTAAAAAAGAAGCGAATCGAGGGCAGCTTGTGCCCTGTTGAAAAGCTGTGAGAAAGGGAGGTGGCAGCATGGTGAACGTACCCGAGTACGTGATCGAAATGCTCCACATCACAAAGGAGTTTCCGGGCATCAAGGCCAATGACGACATATCGCTGCAGCTGCGCCGGGGCGAGATTCATGCGCTGCTGGGTGAGAACGGTGCGGGTAAGTCTACGCTGATGAGCGTCCTGTTTGGTCTGTATCAGCCGGATGAAGGCGAGATCCGTAAGGACGGCAAGGCCGTGAAAATCAACAATCCAAACGACGCCACGGCTCTTCATATCGGTATGGTGCATCAGCATTTCAAGCTGATCGACGTGTTCACGGTGCTGGACAATATCATTCTGGGCGCGGAGGATACGAAGCTCGGCTTCCTGTCCAAGAAGAAGGCACGTCAGAAGGTGACGGAGCTGTCTGAGCGCTATGGGCTGAAGGTCGATCTGGATGCAAAGATTGAGGATATCACCGTCGGTATGCAGCAGCGTGTGGAAATCCTGAAAATGCTCTACCGTGACAACGAGGTGCTTATCTTTGACGAGCCCACCGCTGTGCTCACCCCTCAGGAAATCGACGAGCTGATGAAGATCATGAAGGGCCTGGCTGCCGAGGGTAAGTCCATCCTCTTTATCACCCATAAGCTCAATGAGATCATGGCCGTTGCAGACCGCTGCTCCGTGCTGCGCAAGGGCAAGTACATCGGAACGGTCAACACGGCTGAAACCACGAAGGCGGAGCTGTCCCGCATGATGGTAGGACGCGATGTGCAGCTGGTGGTGGAAAAGAAGCCTGCTGTTCCTGCGGAGCCTGTGCTGGAGGTGACGGGGCTGTCGGTCAAGTCCAGGCTGTACAACCGGGAAGCGGTCAAGAACGTCAGCTTCACTGCGCATGCGGGCGAAATCGTGTGCATTGCGGGCATCGACGGAAATGGTCAGAGTGAGCTGGTGCATGCCATCACTGGCCTTGAAAAGGCGGCGAAGGGTAAGGTTGCCATCAATGGTCAGGACGTGACGAACGCCTCGATCCGTCAGCGCAGCAAGGCCGGTATGAGCCATATTCCCGAGGATCGCCACAAGCATGGCCTGATCCTGGATAATTCGCTTGAACAGAACCTTGTACTGCAGCGTTACTATGAGCCGCAGTTCCAGAAGGCAGGCTTCATCCGCTTTGACGCGGTTCGTGCGTATGCCCAGAGCCTGATCGAGCAGTATGACGTGCGCTCTGGTCAGGGCCCGGTGACGCTGACCCGCTCCATGTCGGGCGGCAATCAGCAGAAGGCCATTATTGCCCGCGAGATCGACCGCGATCTGCCGCTGATTGTTGCGGTGCAGCCTACGCGTGGCCTGGATGTGGGCGCAATCGAGTATATTCACAGCCAGCTGGTGAACCAGCGTGACGCCGGCAAGGCCGTGGTGCTGGTATCTCTGGAGCTTGATGAAGTGATGAATCTGTCCGACCGCATTCTCGTGATGTACGAGGGCGAGATCGTGGGCGAGCTGGACCCGAAGAAAACTACGGTCGAGGAACTGGGCCTTTACATGGCCGGCGCAAAGAAGCAGGGGAAGGAGGCACAGGCATGAGCAAGATGAGCCTGAATGGCCTGATGAAAAAGGATGGCGCAAAAACTGTCATGGCGTCGCTGTTGTCGATCATCATCGGCATGGCGGCTGGCAGCCTGATCATTCTTATCGTTGGCCTGACTACGCCTACGCTTGGCGTAAAGAGCGTCTGGGACGGCATCCGCATCGTTTTTGCCGGCCTGTTTACGACGGGCCGCGACGCTGCCGGCGCGCTGACCTTCGGCTTCAATCCGCAGATGATGGGCAACATGCTTTTCCGTGCAACGCCGGTGATCATGACCGGCCTGTCCGTCGCGGTGGCGAACAAGACGGGCCTTTTCAACATCGGCGCGCCGGGTCAGTATCTGGCGGGTACGGCGGCGACGCTGTTCATCGCGCTGTCGATGCCGGTGGAGGGCTCGGAGATGACGGCGTGGCTGGTCTCGCAGGGAGTCAGCTGTGCGGTGACCTATCCTGCATGGCTCGTCTGGACGGCGGCGTTTATCGGCGGCTGTGCAGCAGGCGCGCTGTGGGGAGCGATTCCCGGACTGCTCAAGGCGATCCTGAACATCAACGAGGTGCTGGCGTGCATCATGACCAACTGGATCGCTGCCAACCTGGTTACCTGGGCGTTTGATATTTCTGCGCTGAAAAATGTGGTGGAGAACACCAAGTCCGGCTACATCTACAAAACATCCTTCAACGGCGTGGAAACGGCGAAGCTGGGGCTAAACGATCTCTTTGTCGGTTCGCAGGTCAACGGCGGCATTCTGATTGCCGCGGTGATCGCTGTGCTGGTGTATATCATGCTGAGCAAGACCACCTTCGGCTATGAGCTGAAGGCTTGCGGCTCCAACCGTTTTGCTGCGCGTTATGCGGGCATCAAGGACAAGCGCTCCATCGTCGTTTCGATGGCGATTGCAGGTGCGCTTGCGGGCGGTGCAGGCGCGCTGTACAATCTGGCGGGCAACACGGAGTTCTTCTGGAGCACCTATCAGAGCCTGCCTGCGGTCGGTTTCAACGGCATTCCAGTGGCTCTGCTGGCGGCCAACAACCCCATCGCGGTCATCTTCACGGGCATGTTCATGTCCATGCTGGATATCTGCGGTCTGCAGCTGACCAACCTGACGGGCTACAACGAGTTCATCACCGACGTGATCATCGCTGTGATTGTGTATCTGGCAGCGTTCTCGCTGGTGATCAAGATGATGATCAACAAGCTGATCAAGAAGGACGGAAAGGAGTCGGTGAAGTAATGGATATCCTGGGCTGGATCAATCAGGCGATTACTGAAGGCACCATTCCCTTCCTTATCCGTCAGACGCTGATTTACGCGGTGCCGCTGATGATCGTCGCGCTGGCAGGCGTGTTTTCCGAGCGCAGCGGCGTGATCAACCTTGCGCTGGAAGGCATCATGATCTTCGGTGCATTCGTCGGCGTGCTTTTCGTCCGCTCGGTGCAGCAGTGGGGCTGGTTCGAGGCAGCCTACAAGGCCAAGGACTGGATGACGCTGCAGAGCTTCTCACTCCTGACAATGGCTGTCACGGCGGCGCTCGGCGCGCTGTTTGCGATGCTGCTGGCCTTCGCGGCGATCAACCTTCGCGCTGACCAGACCATCGGCGGTACGGCGCTGAACCTGATGGCGCCTGCGCTGGTGCTGTTCCTCATCCGCATTCTGGCCAACCAGAACACCCTGCAGATGGCGACAGGCGACTCTGCGAGCTGGTTCATGCTCAAGGAGAGCTACTTCGGTTTCGGCGTGGGCCGCGGCGTGAACAAGACGCCGTCCATGGGCTTCCTCGGGCAGGTGTTCGTCAACAAGGTCTACCCGATGACCTATGTGTGCATCCTGATTTTCATCGTGCTGGCGATCATCCTGTACAAGACGAAGTTTGGTCTCCGCCTGCGTGCCTGCGGCGAGAATCCTCAGGCGGCAGACAGCCTTGGCATCAACGTGTTCAAGATGCGCTATGCGGGCGTCGGTATTTCCGGTGCATTGGCGGGCATGGGCGGCTTCGTGTACGCCATGACTACGGCAAATTGTACCTCCAACGGCGACGTGGCGGGCTTCGGCTTCCTGGCGCTGGCGGTCATGATTTTCGGTAACTGGAAGCCCGGCAACATCGCCGGTGCGGCGTTGCTGTTCGGTCTGTTCAAATGTGTTGCGGCTTCCTATGGCAGCCTGGATATCAACGGCGACGGTATCTACATGCTCAAGGAAATCGGCGTGAGCGCCCATGTGTACCGCCTGATGCCCTATGTGATCACGCTGGTGGTGCTGGCCTTTACCTCCAAGTCGAGCCGCGCGCCCAAGGCGGAAGGCATTCCTTACGATAAGTCAACCCGATAATTTGCTGCGGACGGCTCCTGTGGTCGTCCGCATTTTTGTAAGGAGGACATGACAATGGCGATGTGGATCTGGCATTTCGGCGACTTCGAGATGTATCATAACCTGCGGCTGCACATGCGCCGGGACGAGTTTGACCACCAGTTTCCACCTTTCTGGCGCTTGGATGACTGCTATCATAACGTGGTGTTCCGCAAGGAGGTCACAACCGCGGAGGACGGTCATGTCCGTGTCAATGCCCGGTATCAGGGCATGCTGGAGATTGACGGAAAACGGTATCGGCTCAGTGATTCATGGGGAGATGCGGTGACGTATCCGCTGCCGGCGGGGCGTCACGTAATCGAAGCGAAGGTCATGTGCGAGGACCTGCCTTGTTTCTACATGGATGGCGTAGTGGAGACGGATGGTACATGGGATGCATGTACTTACGGCGGACCGTGGCTGAAGGCGGGCTGCAGCCCCATGTACAGCGACCCGGAAGCAAATCCGGCGGAATTCCCTTTTGTTCGGGAGCCGCTCGTGCCTGTCTCTGCTGAAGAGGCTGACGGCGGACTTCTGTACGACTTTGGCCGCGAGTGCTTCGGTGAGATCAATGTCAGAGCCGTGAAGGACAGCGTGAAGGTACGCTTCGGTGAATCCCGGGAGGAGGCGCTGTCGGACGAGGCGATTCTACAGAAGCATGAGGCGGGCTTCACGGATCGTGTCAGCGTTTCTTTCAGCCCGTGTGCGTTCCGGTATGTGTGGGTCGGCCCAGCACTGCCGGTGGAGGCAGAGGAGCAGCTGCTGGATGTGACGAGCCGCGGTTCCTTCCGTTGCTCTGATGAGCGGCTGAACCGCATCTGGGATGTATCTCTGCGGACTTTCAGCCTTTGCAGCCGGGAATTCTTCCTGGACGGTATCAAGAGGGACCGATGGGTCTGGTCGGGCGATGCGTATCAGTCCTACCTCATCAATCGATACTGCTTCGCGGACAGCGCCATCGACTGCCGCACCATGCTGGCTCTGCGCGGTCGCGATCCCATGACAACTCACATCAATACCATCCTCGACTACTCCTTCTACTGGGTCATGTCCCTGCAGGATTACTACATGTCCACAGGGGATGCTGACTTCATCCGGAATGTCTGGCCCAGCGCCGTGAGCCTGATGGATTATTGCCTGGCCCGCAGGGATGGGAATGGATTTGCTGCCAATGAGGGCAATGGCTGGATATTCATCGACTGGGCAGAGATGGACAAGGATACCTGCGTCTGTGCGGAGCAGATGCTGTTCATGCGTGCGCTGGAAGCCATGCAGGCTCTTGCGGCGATTGTTGGAGCGGATGCGGGCCGGTATGCAGCGCTGTTTAACGATCTTCGCGAGAAGGTAGACGCATTCTTCTGGGATGATGAAAAGGGTGCGTACATCGACAGCTATGCTTCCGGAAAGAGAAACGTGACGCGCCATGCTAACATCTTCGCGCTGCTGTTCGGATACACGGTGGGGGAGAAACGGGAACGGATTCTGCGCGGCGTTCTGCTGAACGATGCGGTCACGGCGATCCGTACGCCGTATTTTAAGTTTTACGAGCTGGACGCCCTGTGCGACGCAGGCAGGACTGAAGAGGTTACCCGGCGGATGCTGGCATACTGGGGCAGCATGGTTGACGGCGGCGCGACGAGTATCTGGGAAGAGTACAGCCCTGACGAGCCGATGGAAGCCCAATATGGCATGTATGGTGACCGGTTTGGCAAATCGCTGTGTCACGCATGGGGCGCGAGTCCGATTTATCTGCTGGGGCGGTGGTATCTGGGCGTGAAGCCTGTCAAGCCGGGCTATCGCGCCTTCGAGGTACGTCCGCAGCTGGGCGGACTCGAATGGCTGGAGGGAACGGTGCCTGTTGGCAACGGCGAAGTGCATATCTGTCTTCGTGACGGCAAATGTACCGTCACAGCCACCGTGAGCGGCGGTACGTTGTGCTGGCAGGGACGTGAATACCCTCTTGAAGCAGGCGTTCCGGTGATTGTGTGACGGCATGTGTGTTTCTGCCGGAGTCTGACCATTTGCGACAAATTCAAAACAATATTTTGAATTTTGAGAAAAACGTTCGGAAATCCTCTTGACAGGGCGTTTCGCATGCGTTAAAATGACACTGTAATGTTTTCTTGACGGGTGCAGCCCGTCCGGACAGAATTACAGAGGAGGCAAAGCGATGTCCTGCCAGAAGACGGTGTTCCGCAGCGGGGACAAGTGTACCCTCCTTGCCAATGGCATAGTCCCGTTCAAGAGCGCGGCATGATTGTATACAGCCGTGCTCTTTTTCGTGGGTAAAAATGACAATACGACTGCTGTGCATAACAGGAGGTTCAAGATGAAGAAGGTTGCTATCATCATGGGCAGCGACAGTGATCTGCCCGTGCTCAAGGGAGCGTTCGAACAGCTGAAGAAGCTCGACATCCCCTTTGAAGCGCATGTTTACTCCGCGCACCGCACGCCTGTGGAGGCGGCGGCCTTTGCGAAGAATGCCCGGGAGAACGGCTTCGGCGTGCTGATTGCTGCGGCGGGCAAGGCGGCGCATCTGGCGGGTGCGCTGGCGGCGCAGACGACCCTGCCGGTGATCGGCATTCCGGTCAAGTCCTCCACGCTGGATGGCCTTGACGCGCTGCTGTCTACCGTGCAGATGCCCAGCGGCATGCCCGTGGCGACCGTCGCTATCGACGGCAGCGCCAACGCGGCTTTGCTGGCCGCGCAAATCCTTGCTGTAGAAGACGCGTCGCTGGCCGAAACGCTCAACGCCATGCGTCAGGCCCAGCATGATGCGGTCATCGCCAAGGACGCTGCGCTGGTGATCGAATAAGCAAAAACACGAACATTCCGGGCGAAAGCCTGCAAGAAAAGTTCGGGGCATCAGGTTCGCGTAGCATCGCGAGAAAGAGTGAAATAACATGGAAAACAAGCTTTGGCTTGAAGTAGACGATATCCATGAGGAGATGGACAAGCCTCATGAGGAGTGCGGTGTGTTCGGTCTTTACCGCAAGGAAGGCAAGGGTGTGGTGGCAGAAACCTACCATGCGCTCTATGCCCTGCAGCACCGCGGTCAGGAAAGCTGCGGTATCTGTGTCAATACCAACGGCGTGATGAAGAAGTACCGCGAGAATGGTCTGGTGACCGAGGTCTTCACCCGCGACATGCTGGAAAAGATCGAAGAGGGCCAGATGGCCATCGGACATTGCCGGTACGCGGCGGCGGATATGAAAAGCCGATCCAATGCCCAGCCTCTGCTGATCAACCATCAGAAGGGCTCAATGGCGCTGGCCTGTAACGGCGCGCTGACCAACGCTGCGGAGCTCCGCGACGAGCTGGAGGCCAGGGGCGCGATCTTCCACGCCACGGCAGACACCGAGGTCATCGCCTATATCATCACGCAGGAGCGACTCAAGTGCGGCTCCATTGAGGAAGCGGTCTGCAATGCCATGAAGGTCATCAAGGGCGCGTACTCCATGGTGGTGATGAGCCCTTCAAAGCTGATCGCTGCCCGCGATCCCCACGGCTTCCGCCCCCTGTGCATGGGCCACATTGGGGACGACGTGGTGTTCGCCTCCGAATCCTGTGCGCTGGACAGCGTGGGCGCGACGTTCGACCGTGACATCGCTGCGGGCGAGGTGGTTGTGGTAAGCAAGGACGGTATCGAGTCCTTCCAGATGCCCGACGCCTGCCACGATGGCCTGTGTGTGTTCGAATTTGTGTACACGGCTCGTCCCGACTCCGTGGTGGACGGCGCGAGCGTCCATGAGGCCCGCAAGCGCGCGGGCGCGTTCCTTGCGCTGGAGCATCCGGTGCAGGCGGACGTAGTCATCGGCGTGCCGGATTCCGGCCTGGATGCGGCACTGGGCTTCTCCCAGCAGAGCGGCATCCCGTATGGCATCGGCTTCCTGAAGAACAAGTACATCGGCCGCACCTTCATCCTGCCTGAGCAGAAGCAGCGTCAGGATGCAGTGCGCATCAAGCTGAACGCGATCAAATCCACTGTTGCCGGCAAGCGTGTGGTGATGGTGGACGATTCCATTGTCCGTGGCACGACCTGTGCACACATTGTCAATCTGTTGCGTGAAGCGGGGGCGACGGAGGTGCATGTACGTCTGTCCAGCCCGCCTTTCACAAATGTGTGTTATTTTGGCACGGATGTGTCCAAGAGAGAGACGCTGATCGCTGCGAACCACACGGTGGAGGAGATCCGGCAGATTATCGGCGCGGATTCCATTGGCTATCTGCCGCTGGAAGCCTGCGACAAGATCGCGGCGGGCGCGAAGTGCAAGTTCTGCAAGGGCTGCTTCACGGGTAAGTACCCGATTGATCCCCCGGTCCGCAAGCATATCAACAAGTACGACCAGCCCCTGACGCTGGAGAAAAAATAAACACGCGGGCGCAATTCCAAAGTGAAGGACGACCCGATCGCGAAACGGGTTTCGAAAGGGGTGAAGCCCCTTCGCGGGTCAAGGGCAGAGCCCTTGCCGTCGGAGACCTCCGCGCCGCAGCGCAAATGTAACATGACGCCTTTGAATGATCAGGGATCATTCAAACAGTCTGCGCAACACCAAAGGAGCGGACAACAAGGCGCACCAATCAAATCGCTCCAACGCCTTTGAATGATCGGGGATCATTCAAACAGTCCGCGCAACACCAAAGGAATGGACAACAAGGCGTACCAATCAAATCGCCCCAACGCCTTTGAATGATCAGGGATCATTCAAACAGTCCGCGCAATACCAAAGGACGGACCATAAGGCGCATCAATCAACCCCGGCAACATCTCCGCATCCCCCTTCAAGGGGAGCGAATCCCTCACACAAGCATCATCCACCCGAACACAAGATATGGAGGAAACACCCATGAAGAGCGAGAGCGCATCCTACAAGGCAGCAGGTGTTGACATCGTTGCCGGTTACAAGGCAGTTGAACTGATGAAGAAGCACGTGGCCCGCACGAAGAACGAGGGCTGCGTGGACGATATCGGCGGCTTCGGCGGCTGCTTCGGCCTGAATGTCGAGGGCATGAAGAATCCCGTACTGGTGTCCGGCACCGACGGCGTGGGCACCAAGCTCAAGGTCGCCATGCTGCTGGACAAGCACGACACCATCGGCATCGACTGCGTCGCCATGTGCGTCAACGACGTCATCTGCTGCGGCGCCAAGCCCCTGTTCTTCCTGGATTACATCGCCTGCGGCAAGAATATCCCCGAGAAGATCGCGGACATCGTCGGCGGCGTGGCCGAGGGCTGCGTGCAGTCCGGCGCGGCGCTCATCGGCGGCGAGACCGCGGAGCATCCCGGCATGATGCCCGATGACGATTACGACCTCGCGGGCTTCACCGTGGGCATCGTGGACAAGGAGAAGATCATCGACCCCGCCACCATGAAGGCCGGTGATGTGATCATCGCCCTGCCCTCGACCGGCGTGCACTCCAATGGCTTTTCCCTCGTGCGCAAGGTGTTCGGCCTGACCGACGGCGCGCAGGACCGCACCTACCCGGAGCTGGAGAAGTCCCTGTTCGAGACGCTGCTGACACCCACCCGCATCTACGTGAAGTCCGTGCTGGCACTGCTCAAGGAAGTGCAGCCCAAGGGCATCTGCCACATCACCGGCGGCGGCTTCTACGAGAATATCCCGCGCGCCCTGCCCGAGGGCCTGCAGGCGAAGATCAAGCGCAGCGACGTGCGCGTGCTGCCCATCTTCGACATCATCGCCCGTGAAGGCAACGTGCCCGAGCGCGACATGTTCAACACCTACAACATGGGCGTTGGCATGACCATCACCGTTGCCCCCGCCGATGTGGAGAAGGCCCTCGAGATCCTTCGCGCCAACGGCGAGGACGCCTACGTCCTGGGCGAGGTTGTTGAGGGCGAGAAGGGCGTGGACCTGTGGTAAGAGTTGCTGTGCTGGTGTCCGGCGGCGGCACCAATCTGCAGGCCATCATCGACGCCAAATCGGCGGGGAAGATCCCTTCCGCCGAGCTGGCGCTGGTGCTTGCCTCCAATGAGAAGGCCTACGCGCTGACCCGCGCGGCCAACGCGGGCATCCCGTCCACCGTCCTGCGCAAGGCGAAGGGGGAGGACGTGACCCTCTACGGTGAGCGGCTGCTGGCCGTGCTGCGCGAGCATCAGATCGACCTGGTGGTGCTGGCGGGCTTCCTGACCATCCTGCCGGAAAACGTGATCCGCGCGTATGACCACCGCATCCTCAATGTGCATCCGAGCCTGATCCCCAGCTTCTGCGGCGACGGCTTCTACGGCCTGCGGGTGCATGAAGCCGCGCTGGCCAAGGGCGTGAAGGTCACCGGCGCGACCATTCATTTCGTCAACGAGATCACCGACGGCGGCGACATCATCGCCCAGAAGGCCGTCGAGGTGCTGCCGGACGATACCCCCGAAACGCTTCAAAAGCGCGTCATGGTCGAGGCTGAATGGGTGCTGCTGCCCCAGGCGGTCGAGACGGTTGCAAAGTCCCTCAACTGACACAGGAGGTACAAATAGATGCAGACCTTTGATTTCAACACGTTGCTGAACACCAACACCTACCCCGGCCGCGGTATCTGCCTGGGTATCGACGAGACGGGCGAGAACGCTGTGATCGTGTACTTCATCATGGGCCGCAGCGTCAACAGCCGCAACCGCATCTTTGAGGAGAGCGAAGACGGCATCATCACCAAGGCGTTTGACGAGCGCAAGATGGTTGATCCCCACCTGATCATTTACGCTCCCGTGCGTGACCTGGGCGACGGTCGCGTCATCGTCACCAACGGCGACCAGACCGACACCATCCGCGATTTCCTGAAGGACGGCTCCACCTTTGAGGCGGCCCTGCGCACCCGCACCTTCGAGGACGACCTGCCCAACTGCACCCCCCGTATCTCTGGCATTGTGGAGGTGAAGGACGGCGCTTGCATGTACAAGCTGAGCATCCTGAAGAGCGACGAGCACGACGATTCCTCCGTGCAGCGCTTCTTCTACGAGTACCCCCAGCCCAAGGCGGGTATCGGCCACTTCATCCACACCTACAAGTGCGACGGCAATCCCATCCCCTCCTTCGAGGGCGAGCCGGAGAAGGTCGCGCTTAAGGGTGACATCGAGGAGCTGGCGCTGAACGTGTGGGACAACCTGAATGAGGACAACAAGGTCAGCCTGTACGTCTCCTTCATCAACCTGAAGAGCGGCGAGGCCGATTCCATCATCATCAACAAGCACGAGCAGGATATTGAGGAGGAGTAAGACCATGACGGAACTCGAACTCAAGTACGGCTGTAATCCCAATCAGAAGCCTTCCAGCATTTTCATGGAGGAGGGCGAGCTGCCCATCAAGGTGCTCAACGGCAAGCCCGGCTACATCAATTTCCTGGACGCCTTCAACGGCTGGCAGCTGGTGTGCGAGCTGAAGCGTGCCACCGGCCTGCCCGCTGCGACCTCCTTCAAGCATGTCAGCCCTGCCGGTGCTGCGGTGGGTCTGCCGCTGGACGACGTGATGCGCAAGATCTACTTCGTGGGCAATCAGGAGCTGTCTCCTCTGGCCTGTGCGTACGCCCGTGCCCGCGGCGCTGACCGCATGAGCTCCTTCGGCGACTGGATCAGCCTCTCCGACGTGTGCGACAAGTCCACCGCCCTGCTGATCAAGCCCGAGGTGTCCGACGGCGTGATTGCTCCCGGCTACACCGACGAGGCCCTCGAGATCCTCAAGGCGAAAAAGAAGGGCAACTACAACATCGTGGAGATCGACCCCAACTACAAGCCTGCCCCCGTGGAGCGCAAGCATGTCTTCGGTATCACCTTCGAGCAGGGCCGCAACGAGTTCGTGATCGACGAGAAGCTGCTGGAGAACATCGTCACCGAGAACACGTAGCTGCCCGAGTCTGCCAAGATCGAACTGATCGTGGCCCTGATCGTGCTGAAGTACACCCAGTCCAACTCGGTGTGCTACGCCAAGGGCGGCCAGTCTATCGGCATCGGCGCTGG
>JAFTWV010000098.1 GCA_017465155.1 Clostridia bacterium | reverse complement strand
CGCCCCCCCCTCCGTCCTCTTGGGAGTTGGTCGCGCGGCTGCAAAGCGGGGCGGCTCCGGTTGCAGAGGATTGCCTGAATTTCCGCTTGCAGCGGAAGCAATCCTCAGCAAAGTCGCCGCATGGCTCCTTTGTGAGTTGAGCGGCAGCCGCACCGGCTTGGAGGAACGCATGCGGTGCATGGAATGCAGAAGCATCGCTCACGCATTAAACTGATAAATTCCAATTTGTCGCTTCGCTTAAAGAATAAGAGCGCACTCACCTCCTCTATGGACGGCAGCAAGTGCGCTCTTTCTGTACGATCTGACGAAATGCGACTGGATGAACTTGCCCTTGGCAAATCCCACGTCATGATTGATAAGTTATGCCTCTTGTCCCTTAACATGCACGCGTGCACAGCCGCAGGAAATCCTTGTCAGGTTTGTCCGTCAGGCCTTTCTCCGGGCGGGGAGCTCGTTCCAGAGCGTGAAGCCGAGGATCAGCGCGCCGCCGATTACCTGCCAGAATGTCATGCTCTCGTGGAGCAGCAGCACAGAGACCAGAACCGCCACCAGCGGGTCAATATAGCTCAGAATTGCGGCTTTCTGGCCCGGCAGTTCTTTCAGGGAGGAGAAGTACATACAGTAGGTGACGCCGGTGTGGATCAGGCCCACGATCAGCAGACAGGCCCAGCCCATGCCGTCCATGCCCGAGAGCGTCATGCCGCTGGTGAAGGCCACATAGGGCAGCAGCGTCACGATGGCGGCGATGAACTGCAGCAGCGTCCTGTGGATGCCGCTTACATTGCGGATATACTTGTTCAGCAGGATGACCGCGGCATAGAATACTGCCGCGCCCAGTCCGAACAGGATGCCGATCAGATCCGTGCCGCTCTTGCCCGCGTCGCCCACGCCTGTGATCATCACCAGACCAACCGTGGACATCACAAAGCAGAGGATCTGCCTGCCCGTCATCTTCTCCTTGAACAGCAGCGGACATACCGCCGTCACGATCACTGGCGCGAAATAGTAGCTCAGCGTGGCTACGGACACCGTGGTATACCGGTACGCCTCAAAGAGCAGTATCCAATTGAAGCCCATGGCTGCGCCGGAGAGCAGCAGCAGCGGCAGCTCGCGTCCGATGCTCCGGAGCGGGAGCTTCTGCTTCGTTGCCAGCAGGTAGACGGCGATCAGCAGCGCCGCCATCACGGCACGGTACAGGGCAAGCTCGCCTGATGAGACAGGGATATTCCGGACGAACAGTCCGATGGTGCCAAAGATGGTCATCGATGCGATCAGCAGCATGCGTGCGCGGTTCATACGTGCGGTCAGACCTTTCGGGGTGGATTTGTCGGGGGTGCTTCTATTCTACCATGGATATGCATTTGGGCAAGGGGATGAACAGCAAAAAACCAGCTTCCGCATACAAAAAGAGGATGACTCCAAGCGGAATCATCCTCCGGATATCATGGGTGCGTCAGATGGAAAAATGGAATGCCTGTGTAAACCCATGCAGGGGGCCAATATCAGCAGGAGCCCTGTCCGAAATTCCGCTCCAGCAGACCCTTGAGCGCCTTGCCGTGCCTTGCTTCGTCGCGGGCCATCTCCATCACAGTATCGGCGATTGCGTCCAGACCGTGCGTACGGGCCAGATCGGCCAGCTCAACCTTCCCGGCCGTCGCGCCGAATTCCGCTTCCACGCGCAGCTCAAGGTTCTTTTTCGTGGAGTCGGTCACCACTTCGCCCAGCAGCTCGGCGAACTTGGCGGCGTGCTCTGCTTCTTCCCAGCCGGCCTTCTCCCAGTACTTGCCAATCTCCGGCAGGCCCTCGCGGTGCGCCACGCGTGCCATGGCGAGGTACATGCCCACCTCGGAGCACTCGCCCTCGAAATTGGCACGCAGGCCGTCGATAATCTCCTGCGGCGCGCCCTTGGCCACGCCGATGACATGCTCAGCGGCCCAGACAGTTTCGCCGGACTGGCGGGTGAATTTCTCCGGGCCGACCTTGCACACGGGACACTGGGCGGGCGGTTCATTGCCCTCGTGGACATATCCGCAGACGGAGCAGACCCACTTGGCAGCGGAGGCAGCTTCAGCGGGCGCAGCGGTTTCCGGCGCGGCGGGGGCATTCAGGGGGACGAAATCCTCCTTGCCGTGCTTGCACAGGGGGCACAGGAAGTCCTCAGGTACCTCGTCACCCTCATATACATATCCGCAGACGGAGCAGACCCAGCCCTTCTTCTGCAGGGGTGCGGGCTTCTGCTTGATATCGCTCTGATAATAGGCGTAGGTGCAGCTGGGACGGTCGGAAAGCACCACGCCGTCAGTCAGTTTGCCGATGAACAGCGTATGGCTGCCCAGATCCATCGTGCCCACGACCTTGCAGGACAGATAGCCGTTTGCGCCTGCGGTGAGATAATACAGGCCGTTTTCGCTGCGGGACACGTCGGGAAAATCCGCGAACTTGTCCGCCGTGCGGCCGCTCTGCATGCCGAAGTGCCGGAACAGCGAGAAGGGCGCGTCCACCGTCAGCGCGGACACATTGAACATACCCGTGGCGAGCACCATGTCGTGGGTGCAGCCGCCCTTGATGACGGCGATGGAAATACGGGCGGGATCATTGGCGACCTGCACGGCTGTATTGATGATGCAGCCGTTGTCGCGGCCATTGTGCTGTGCGGTGAGCAGGAACAGGCCGTAGGTGAGCTTATAAAGCGACTTATGATCCATAATAGACCTCCAGAAAGCTGTCTTGAGCAAATCAGGGCTTTTGCCCGATGACCGGATATGTTCATTATACCATTCTCCTGGCCGGATTGAAACCCTTTCCGGAAAAATAACGTTGAATATGTTTTCTGGCGGCAGGCAAGGATATCACAGCTGTTGCGGTACGCAGAGGCGTATGGGATAATCAGGTTATGATAACAATTGCAATGGAGACAGCACGATGCTGTCCTTTGAGGCCTGGTGCAAGGGGAGCCTGTGCGACAACAGCTGCGGGACCTTCTCCACGGCGAAGAATCAGCTGGATGTCCGATTGTTCGCTGATATGAACAGCGGTCAGGCGCTGTTCACATACAAGAAAAAAGCCTTGAAAACGCAGCGTTTTCAAGGCTTTAACGTTGGTGCGGGAAACAGGACTTGAACCTGCAAGCTCGTACGAGCACATGAACCTGAATCATGCGCGTCTGCCAATTCCGCCATTCCCGCACGGAACAGTGAGTATTATACGCGCATCGACGGCATTTGTCAAGTGGGAAATTTGAAAAAATGAAGGTTCTTCACAGAAAGTCAGGGAAAAGCAGGGAAAGCAATGATTGAGAAGCTGCAGCGCTGACGTGCATGCGCGCTCAACCGCAAAGGAATTTGCCGCTTCATTGCAAAACGGGGCAAGGGGATGAAATCTCTGGCCGTCGTTTCCCTCACTTCCGGGTGATTCCCGCGTATTTTCCCCTTGCCAATCCACACAAACCGTGCTAAAATAATCAAGTATTGCATATCAAAGACGATGACCGGGCTTCAGTAGGAATCCGCTTCATCCCTCACAGAGAGCGTCCGCAGGCTGAAAGGACGCAGGGACACGGAGGACGAATTTCATCCCGTGAGTTGCTTATGGACAAGATAAGCCGTTTGCCGCGTTAAGGCTTCAAGCGGCCATGCCATGCGCATGGCAAGTTGAGTGGTACCGCGGGTGTGGTCTGTTGAAGATTGTCCGTCTCATGTTCTGACATGGGACGGTTTTTTCTTGCGCCGGACACTGCCTGATTCCAGCATGCAAATCAAAAGGAGGTAACATACATGAACGAGAAGATCGCCGCCCTGAAGGCAAGCTTTGAACAAGAGCTGGCGCAGGTTGCTGACATGGCGGGCCTGGAGGCCCTGCGCGTGAGCTATCTGGGTAAGAAGGGCAAGATGACCGAGGCCCTCAAGGGCATGGGCAACATGTCCGTGGAGGAGCGCAAGACCATCGGCGCCCAGACCAACGAGCTCAAGAATGAGATCACCGTCGCGCTGGCCCAGAAGCTGGAGGCCATGAAGGCTGCCGAGCTTCAAAAGGAGATCGACGAGCTGCCCGAGTTCGACGTGTCCATGCCTGCGAACATGGACCGCGGCTCCTACCATCCCATCACGCTGGTGCAGCGCCAGTGCGAGCAGGTGTTCCGCACGATGGGCTTCCACCTGGAGGACTATGCTGAGATCGTTACGGACTACGAGTGCTTCGAGTCCCTGAACATCCCCAAGTTCCACCCTGCCCGCGACATGCAGGATACCTACTATCTGGATAACGGCCAGCTGCTCAAAACCCAGACCTCCGCGGCGCAGAACGCCATCTACCGCAAGTACCGCGACGATCTGGTGAACAACGGCGTGCCGATCAAGGCCGTCTTCCCCGGCCGCTGCTTCCGCAACGAGGCCACCGACGCCTGCCACGAGAACACCTTCTTCCAGATGGAAGGCATGATGGTGGACAAGAACATCTCCATCTCCAACCTGATCTACTTCATGAAGACGATGCTGAGCGAGGTGTTCCGCAAGGACATCAAGGTGCGCCTGCGTCCGGGCTTCTTCCCCTTCGTTGAGCCGGGCTTCGAGCTGGATATCTCCTGCCTGATCTGCGGCGGCGAGGGCTGCCCCTCCTGCAAGCACTCCGGCTGGCTGGAGCTGTGCCCCTGCGGTATGATCCACCCCGAGGTATTGAAGGCCGGCGGCATCGACCCCGAGGAGTACACCGGCTTCGCCTTCGGCCTGGGCCTGACCCGTCTGGCCATGATGCAGTACGGCGTGAAGGATATCCGTGACCTGAACAGCGGCAACCTGACCCGCCTGTCCCAGTTTACCGATGACGAGTAATTGATGGAGGTGAGCGCAATATGTATATTTCTATGAACTGGATCCAGGAATTCGTGGATCTTTCCGGCATTGACCTGATGGCGCTGATCCATCAGTTCTCCCTGTCCACCGCCGAGGTGGAAAACGAGATCTTCCAGAAGGGCGCTGATCTGTCCGGCGTTGTCGTGGCGGAGATCAAGTCCGTCGAGGAGCATCCCGAAAGCAAGAAGCTTCACCTGCTGAAGGTGGACTGCGGCGAGGCAGACCTCGTTGACGTCGTCTGTGGCGCGCCCAATGTCCGTGTGGGCATGAAGACTGCCTTCGCCAAGCTCGGCGCGCAGCTGGGCGAGATCACCATTGCCCCCCGCAAGCTGGCGGGCTATACCAGCCATGGCATGTGCTGCTCTGAAAAGGAGCTGGGCCTGAGCGACAACAACGACGGCATTCTGGACATCACCGAGGACGTGGCTGTCGGCACCGATGTGAAGGATCTGTGGCAGATCGACGATATCATCTTCGAGGTGGACAACAAGTCCCTGACCAACCGCCCTGACCTGTGGGGCCACTACGGCATTGCTCGCGAGTTCGCCGCCCTGGCCAAGCGCCCCCTGAAGCCGATGGAAATGGTCGATCTTGCGCAGTACAAGGATCTGCCCGCCATCGACATGAAGATTGAGGATCCTCTCTGTCAGCGTTATTCCTGCCTGACGGTGGAAAACATCACCCGCAATGTCGCGCCGATGAACATGCGTATCCGCCTGTACTACTGCGGCATGCGCGCCATCAATCTGCTGGCCGACCTGACCAACTACCTGATGCTGGAGATGGGCCAGCCCATGCACGCCTTCGACAGCCGCAAGGTGGAGAAGATCCGCATCAAGCGTTTTAACGCGCCCTTCACCTTCCAGACCCTGGACAAGGTGGAGCGCGCCATCGACGAAAACACCCTCATGATCTGCAACGGCGACAAGCCGGTCGCCATCGCGGGCATCATGGGCGGCTTTGACAGCGAGATCGTCGAGGACACCACCAGCCTGACGCTGGAGTCCGCGACCTTCAACGCGGCCTCCATCCGCAAGTCCACCGTGCGCCTGACCCACCGCACCGACGCTTCCGCGCGCTATGAGAAGTCCCTCGATCCCGAGATGACCGTGCCTGCCATTGCCCGCTTTGTCAAGCTCCTGCAGGACGCCGACGCCGGCATGCGCGTCACCTCCTGCCTGACCGACGAGCGTGCCTTCACCTATCCCCAGGTCACGCTGGATTTCGACAAGAAGTTCGTGGATCGCTACACCGGCATTGAGATCAGCGACGAGCATATCGTCAGCACCCTGACGGCGCTGGGCTTCGTGGTTCGTCAGGATGGCGACAAGGTCAGCGTGGACGTCCCCTCCTGGCGCGCCACCAAGGACGTGACCATCAAGGCCGACATCATCGAGGAGATCACCCGTATCTACGGCTACGACAACTTTGATATCCACACCGCCGAGGCGCCCCTGTATCCCGTGCGCGAGCATGTGGAGAAGACCACCGAGAACAAGGTCAAGGACATCCTTGTCAAGCGCTACGGCCTGCATGAGGTGCATTCCTACATCTGGCAGTACTCCGACGAGTACAAGAAGCTGGGCATCGAGGTGGAGGACAACATCCGCCTGCTGGGCGCGGCCAACCCCAACATCGAGGTCATCCGCCGCTCCATCGTGCCCACTCAGCTGGTGCAGGTGAAGGGCAACACCGCTTATGCGCCCTCCTTCGGCATCTTCGAGGTGGGCCGCGTGGCCGACGGCGTGGACGAGAACGGCCTCGCCAAGGAGTACAAGAAGCTCTGCATCACCCTGTTCAGCAAGGTGGAGGATGTGCAGACGCTGTACTTCAAGCTGCGCGACATGCTGGCCGTCACCGTGGACGACCTGAAGCACAAGCCCCTCACCTGGGTGAAGGCGGAAGCGAGCCACTCCTGGGAGCATCCCAAGAACCTGAACGCCATCGTCTGCGACGGCGTGACCCTGGGCACCATCGGCGTGGCGCACCCCGTGGTGGGCAAGAAGATTGACAAGAAGGCCGCCATCGTCTTTGCGGAGATCGACATCGACGCCCTTGCGCAGGTCGGCGCGGAGCGCATCAAGTACGTCGAGCCCAGCCGCTTCCCCGGCATGGAGCAGGATCTGACCTTCATGGCCGAGACCTACGCGCCCATTGCCAAGGCCATTGAGGCTGCGAACTCCGCGCTGATCCAGAAGGTTTCTGTCGTTGGCACCTATACCGACGAGGGCGGTAAGTCCATCACCGTCCGTCTCTTCTTCTCCCACAACGAGCGCACCCTCACCCGTGATGAAGTGCAGGCTGTGGTTGACAGGATCGTCACCGATCTGGAGAGCAAGGGCATCCTGATCAAGAAGTAATCCTGGTATCATCATCCCCCGTGGCTGTGGCTGCGGGGGATTTCTGCTTGCCGCAGACGCAGCAAGGCCGTGCCTCCTCTTGATGGGAAGCACGGCCTTTTCACATGAGCGTCAGCAGCTCTGCATTATTTCCGTTTCATTCGTTTGAAAAGTGTTTTGATTCGTCCGACGAGCGTCCGGGACTTTTTCAGCGCAACGGCTGCTTCCAGCGCGCCGCGGCGGTACTCGATGTTGTCCGGTTCCCGGCGGACGGCCTCGCGGAAGGATTGATGGGCTGTTTCGTGCTGATCCAGCGCCATGAGGATACGGCCCTGCATGGCGTACCATGCGCCGTCCCGGGCGGAGGCGCGCATGAGGTAGCGCAGCGCTGCTTCAGGGCTGTCCTGGCGCAGCATCTTCGCTGCAAGGGTCAGCGCATCCTCTTGTGACAGCTCCTTGTTGTAGCTGGCAGCAGCTTTACGCGGAACGGTCAGCTTCAGCGCCTCCTCATAGGCAAGGTTCAGCGCGATCATTTTCTCCTGCGCGGCCTTTCGTTCGTCCGCGTCCAGAAATTTGTCCGGATGGCATGTTTTGACCAGCTTCCGGTAGGCGGTGCGCACGTCATCCGCATTCGCGGCAGCATCCAGACCCAGCACAGCAAATGGATTCCTCGTGTCAACCACCTCCCAAGGGGCCCGGCCCCTTGAACCTGGCTGAGGGGCAATGTCCCCCAGACCTCCGGGCCAAGGACGCTGCCCTTGGATCCCGCTTAGGGGTCTTAGACCCCTAAGAACCCCTTTTCGCGATGCGGCAAGACTGCTCCTTAGGAGTTATGCCCGCATGCGGCGGGGGGCGGTGCGGTTATGTGATCATTCGCCCTTTTCGCGGCTGATGACCGCGCCGAGGGAACGCAGCTTGTCTTCAATATGCTCGTAACCGCGGTCGATATAATGCGGCTCGTAGATTTCCGTCACGCCCTTGGCCATCAGACCGGCAACCACCAGCGCTGCACCGGCGCGCAGATCCGTGGCGGTGATGGGTGCGCCGTAGAGATCGGTTACGCCTTCGATGATCGCCGTACGATCCATCACGCGAACCTGTGCGCCCATGCGTCGGATCTCGTCCAGATGCTTCAGGCGGGATTCGTAGATCGTTTCCTGTACGATGGATGTGCCCTTGGCGGTTGTCAGCAGCGCGCTCATGGGCTGCTGCAGATCCGTCGGGAAGCCGGGATACACCTGTGTCTTGATGTTGACGGCGCGGTGCACGCCGTTGGAGCGCACGCGGATGGCGTCGTCGCTGTCCGTGACGCGTACGCCCATTTCCAGCAGCTTTGCGCTCAGCGCCTCCATATGTGTGGGGATGCAGCCGTTGATCACCACGTCGCCGTGGGTGGCGGCAGCGGCGATCATCAGCGTACCGGTTTCGATCTGATCGGGAATGACGGCATAATTGGCCTTGTGCAGGTACTGCATGCCGCGGATGCGGATCACGTCTGTGCCCGCGCCTTTGATCTTCGCGCCCATGGAGTTCAGGAAGTTCGCCAGATCAACGATGTGGGGCTCCTTCGCGGCGTTGTAGATGATGGTCGTCCCCCGTGCCTTTGCGGCGGCGAGCATCACGTTGATCGTACCGCCTACTGTCACCACATCAAAGAACACGTCGCTGCCGATGAGCTCCGGCGCGCGGGCCACGATACGTCCGCCCAGCTGCTCCACTTCTGCACCCAGAGCCGCGAAGCCCTTCAGGTGCTGGTCGATGGGGCGCGAGCCGATGGCGCATCCGCCGGGAAGATAGACCTCCGCCTGCTGGCGGCGGCCCAGCAACGCGCCCAGCAGGTAATAGCTGGCACGCAGACGCTGAGAATCCCGGTAGGACACCTGCCACCCTTCGGCCGGGCGGGGGTCGACGGTCATGAACATGTTCGGCACATAGTCGACCTTCGCGCCAAGGGCACGCAAAATATCCACCAGCGCGTGGACGTCCGCGATGTCGGGCAGGTTTTCAATGGTGCAGGGCTCGTCGCACAGCAGCGTTGCGGGAATGACCGCCACTGCCGTGTTCTTGCCGCCGCTGACCCGTACCTCGCCCTCCAGCGGATTCCCGCCGGTGATCAGCATTCTCTCTTTCGTGGGCATGATATCCGGCGCTGTGCCGGCTCACCTCCTATAAGGGAGTATCAGTGCGTGCATGGTTATACGTTCCTCAGAGCGTAAAACGATGCATAAAGACATGCTATTATACCATGTTTGAGCCGTTCGTGCAACCTTTGCGCCGAAGGTTTCAGCCGTTGGTCACATTGGATGGGCCGCAAGCGCGTGCACGCAGCCGGTTTCCGTGTCTGCGGACATGGTGCACGATGCGCAGCATGCGGCGTGTCATTCCTTTTCGTCGCCGAATGCGGCGGCATGCTTCCGGAAAAAGTTGTAATAAGCCCTCACAGCGGGCAGCTCTGTCCAGCGTCGGCGGCACACCGGAACCGTGTCAAGGTCATACACGCGTGCGCCCCGCATGGCCAGCAGGAAGGGCGAATGAGTCGCGATGATGAACTGGCAGCCGTAGAAACGGGCTGAATCCTCCAGATACTGCAGCAGCTCCTGCTGACGCTCGGGTGAAAGGCTGTTTTCCGGCTCATCAAGAAGGTAGAGGCCGTTGTCCTGAATCCTGCTGGTAAAGTAGAAGAAGGCGCTTTCGCCGTTGGACTGCTCGCGGACGTTGGAGACGGTACGTCTGCGGGTGTATTCGGACTGGGTCGTGCGACGTGCAAGATTGACGCGCTTGAGCCGGTCATAATCCTCCATCGTGCGGTACCGGAAGACATTGGTCGGATCCTTGTCCTCCTGATATTCCCGGAATACCTCCTCCCGGCGGAGATCAACGCCCTGATTGATCGCACGAAGGGTAAGCATGTAATCAAACACATCGTCGCTGGTAATGACACGGCTGTGGTGCGGAACGGGCGTGCGTTCTTCAACCTCGCAGAAGCGAAGGTAATCCTCGAAGAAGGAGGAACGGTTATACAGCGTATCGCGCTGCAGCCCCAGCTTCTCCGCAATCACGTTGAGTGCCGTTGTCTTGCCGGAGCCATTCCCGCCGTACAGGATGGTCACCGGCTCAAATTCCAGGCAGGACAGCTCCCGCTTTGATACAACGCCGAAGGGATAATATGTTGTGTAACACGTTCGTTTGACTTCGTTGATGAAAAAGGCAGATTCGCATTCTGCATCCGGGAATGTGAACCGTGACAGGTACAGCATGGCTGCAGCTCCCTCAGCGGATGAAATTGGTGAATACGCCGCGCTCGCGTTCCGGCAGGCCGTACTGTTCCCGGCCAAGCGCGATGGACTTCATCAGGAATGCCATATTCCGGGCGAGGGTACGCATCATCTGCAGGCCCTCCGCATCCTGCTCTGCCTCGCCGGGCGCGCCGCCGTGGATGCCGTTCCAGTACTGGCCGGAAGCGATGGGCATGCCCGAAATGCCAAAGAACTTGTTCAGCTCATCATATGTGGCCGTCAAGCCGCCGCGACGTGCTGCCGCTACGCTTGCGCCCACCTTCATCGTTTTGGGGAAACGCGTGCTGTAAAACAGCCGCTGCAGGAATGCCATCAGCGTCGCATTGGCCGATGCATAGTAAACCGGGCTGCCCACGACAATGCCGTCTGCCTCCGCAAACTTCATTGCTGCCTCGTTGACCACATCGTCGAAGACGCATTTGCCGTTCCGGTGGCAGTGACCGCAGGCGATGCAGCCGCGGATATCTTTCTGACCGATGTGCAGCGTTTCCGTCTCGATTCCTTCCTCGCGGAAGATCTTTTCCATTTCATGCAGTGCAGCAGCGGTGTTGCCGTTGGCACGCGGACTGCCGTTGATCATCAATACCTTCATCGTGGGACGTCCTCCTTTGGCTTTCAGTTTTCATTAACCACAGTGTACACGCTTGCAGCACGCAGGTCAAGAGGCACGATTGCAAAGAAAATGCTTTGAAGGACAAACAAATTTTCATTCGCGTGCATTGACAATCCCGGCCTGCGGGGGTATTATTAGCTGAAACTGTCAAAAAAGGAAGGCATTCAAGATGAAAATCAAAACGAAAAAGCGCCTGACGAAGCTCGGCGTCATCCTGGCAGCGCTGGTGATTCTCTGGGGAGCGATTGCTCTTGCACCCCGTCCGCAAAACTACGCTGGCAGCAACCCCATGCGTAAGGACGGCGCTGACAGTCTGCCCATCCTCATTGCCCACGGCGGCGGCAACAAGGAATTCCCCGACAATACCCTTGAGGCCTTCTACAATGCATACAGCGTTGATCCCCGCGTGATGATGGAGACTGATGTATCCATCACCAGCGACGGCGTGGTTATCCTGTCCCACGATACCCGCCTGGACCGCAAGACCAATGTCACCGGCAACATCGCTGACTGGAGCTACGCCGACCTGATTGCCCAGAGGGTCGACTTTGGCTACACAAACGAAACGAAGTCCCAGAAGCTGGTGGAGGGCTCTGCGCTGGTGAAGTTCACCACTGAGGATGGCCGTCACGTTACGCCGCTGGACGTGACCTATCCCGAAGGCGTGTCTCCCCGCGATGAGGAGGTATTCCTTGCCACCACGCTGGAGGAGCTGATGCTCGCCTTTCCGGAGAATCGCATCAACGTGGAAATCAAGCAGGAAGGCGAGCTGGGCATGAAGGCCATGCGGGAGGTTCTGCGCCTGCTGGAGGTGCATGATGCATGGGACCGCGTGGTGCTGGCTTCCTTCCACAACGATATCTATGCCGAGTATCAGCGCCTGCAGAAGGCCGGGGAAGTGCCGGAGAACTTCCTGTGCTCTCCCGCCCTTGGCAGCGCAGCGACCTTCTTTGTGATGCAGCTGCTGGAGCTGGACGTGTTCTACGGTGACCAGACCTGCGTGCTGCAGCTTCCTACGGATTACGACATCTCCGCCGGCCCGCTGGAGCTGACCTTCCAGCTGGCTACCGAGCGTCTCGTCAATGCTGCGCACAACCACAACATGGCTGTGCACTACTGGACCATCAATGATCCTGATGAGATGCGTATGCTCGTGGGCATCGGTGCAGACGGCATCATGACTGACTACCCGCACCGTCTGCAGCAGGTTTACGATTCCATGGCAGCCCGGTAAAGCTTGACGTCATAACGCCTGCCCGGAAGCGGCAGATGATCTGCCATGCCCGTTGGAGACCTTCGTTTCCCTAACGTTCTGTGAAAAAAGAATAAGTGAAAGCCGCTGACGTGATGATTCGTCAGCGGCTTTTGGTGTGCTTACAGGCCATAATGGGCGATGAGTCGATCGTATGCGTCATCCTCAATGCGGAGTACGCCGCCGTGGCGTTTGAGAACCCGGCCCAGGTCGTATTCCTGCGGCTGCAGGGGATGGAGTGCCATGGCGGACAGGTCGTCAATGATGATGGGCAGATATCCCTTGCGGACGCGGAACTGATCGCAGATCAGGCACCAGCGGCCATCAGGCAGCTGATAGCACTCAGGGCCTTCCAGGCCGGGCAGTGCGTCCAGCACGGGGCAATCTACAGGATCGAAGTTGCCCAGCAGCTCTGCGCCCTTGTCCACCCGGATGCGGGAGGTTGTTTCGTCCTTGGAGAAGCGGTAGTACAGGCCGTTTTCCCGGATGATGGTGGTATCAATGATCCCCTTTTCGCGCTCAATGTAGGGGAAGGGCGGGGTAAAGACGGAAAAATCCGTGGTGTGGGCAGCCCAGATGCGATGCCGGGCTTCAGCTCCTTCGCCTGTGTGGCAGGCAAAGAAGACGAGGAAGGCCTGGCGCTTTGCATCCCAGACCGCTTCCGGGGCCCATGTGCAGCCTGCGCCTTCGGGAGAGATGGGAACCGCTCGCGGGGCTGACCAGTGGATAAGGTCGTCCGAATCCCAGATGATCACATTGCGGCTGCCATGATGAACTGCGCCGTACCAGTCCTCCTGCCGGGCCTGAATGCACAGATCTGTGGCAATGAGATGATACCGGCCATTCAGCGGGTGCTGAACGATGAAGGGATCGCGCACGCCCTTTTCACCCAGGTTGGATCGAAGCACCGGCTGTTCCTGATGCAGATCCTGCCAGTGCAGGCCGTCCCGGCTGATGCTGAAATAAACCTGTTCGCCGCCGAGCTTCTCGACGGTGAAATGGACAAACAGATATGCCATATCGTGCTGCTCCTGTCATGGTGATCGGTCAGTGCTGCGGCGGGGCGGCACCGGACGAATTTTGTACTATCATACCAGCGGCGGCACGGAATGTCAAGCAATAAAGGATAGCGCAAGAATTGAATGAAAATCTAAAAAGTAGACTAAAACAAGAGGAAGAATATCTATGGTAGATGATTGTATGTGTTCGGAAGATTGAAAGTTAGAATGAAATGACGTAAGATATAAGCGTACCGGGGAACGGTACAGGATCAAAAGAAAGAGGAGAAAGCAATGAAGCTGAGCAGCGGAACACAGATTACCTCCGTCCTCAAATGCCCGATCACCATCCAGCAGCGGCTGGGCGGCGGTGGACAGGGCGTGGTGTATAAGATCATGTACAACGGAGAGGAGAAGGCGCTGAAGGTATACAAGCCCGGCGCACTGCATGACCGTCCGGCCTTCGCGTCCAACCTGCAGCACAACATGGAGCAGGGCGCGCCGTCCCCGGCTTTTGTGTGGCCGCTGGATGTGGTGGATCTGCCGGATGGAACGCTGGGTTATGTGATGAATCTGATCCCGACGGATGAATTCGCGGAGCTGTCGGAGATGTTCCTGCCAGTCAGCCGCGGCGGCAAGCGCTTCAGCAGCTTCAAGGCTGCAGTGGACGCGATGCTGAACATCACCACTGCCTTCCGAATCCTGCACAACCGCGGGTACAGCTATCAGGATCTGAACGACGGCAACTTTTTCATCAACCCGAAGAACGGACAGGTGCTGATCTGCGATAATGACAACGTTGCGCCCAACGGGACACACACCGGCATCATGGGCACGCCGCGCTTCATGGCGCCGGAGATCATCCTGGGCAGGGGCCGGGTTCTTCCCAACACGGCCAGCGATCGCTTCTCACTCTCGGTCATTCTGTTCATGATGCTGACCATGGCGCATCCGCTGGAGGGCAAGCGTTTCCTCGCGCCGCTTCTCACGCCGGAAAAGCAGGAGATTCTCTACGGCAAGGAGCCGATCTTCGTGATGGATCAGCAGGACGTCCGCAACCGTCCGGTGCCGGAGCTGCAGCAGAATCTGCTGATGATCTATCCCAAGCTGCCGGGCTATGTGCATCAGGCCTTCGAGCGGGCCTTCAGTCAGGAGGTGCTGCAAAACCCCGGCCGCCGCGTGACGGAGGCTGAGTGGCAGGAGCTGCTCATCCGGCTGCGCAATGAGTTTGTCACCTGTGCCCATTGCGGCGGTGAAACGTGTCTGGGCGACGCCGGCGCAAAGAAATGCGAGGATTGTGCAAAGTCCCTTCCCATAGATATGACCATCCGGGCCAGCGGCTGCGATTACTCCATCCCGGCAGCCTCCGGTACGCGGCTGTTCCGCAGGCATCTGGGCGTTTGCAACATTGACGCGGGGCTTGATCCTGTCGGCACGATCAAGCGCAGCCGCACCGATCCCCACAGACGCTTCTTCGTCAACACCTCCGGCCGCAGCGCAACGCTGCTCAACGGCGGCACACCCACCGGTACACTGCAGCCGGACGATAAGGCAGAAATCAGACCCGGGATGGAAATCCGCTTCAGCGGCGGACAGATTCGCTTCGAGTAAGCTGCATTTCATACCACACAGCAATCAATATGACACGATATATAAGGAGGATACATTCATGAAGATTACCGATATGCGCGAAGGCATGGCTCAGAAGGAACTGCACATTTTCTACCTGCTGGACACCTCTGGCTCCATGGGCGGCGCGCCCATTGCCTCCCTGAATGACGCGATGCGCGATACGGTCAACGCCATGGGCGACATCCGCGCCAAGGCTGACCTGAAGCTGGGCATCATGACCTATGACACCGAGGCACGCTGGGTGACCGGCGGCCAGAACAATCTGGAGAATGTGGACGATTTTGTCTGGAACGATGTGGAAGCCGGTGGCATGACCTTCCTGGGAGAGGCACTGGGACTGCTGAAGGCGGGCCTTTCCCGCAACACCATGATGGCCAGCGAGACGGGCAACAATGTGCCGATCATCATCTTCATGACCGACGGCATGCCCAACGACAACTGGGAAGCTGCCCTGAAGGAAATCCGCGAGAACAAGTGGTATCAGGCGGCGACGAAGATCGGCATCGCGCTGGGCGAATCTGCGGATGTGAAGGTGCTGTCGGAGCTGGTTGGCGATCCGGAGGCAATCCTGCGCACCAACGATCTGCAGCAGTTCAAGAAGCTGCTCCGCGTGGTGTCCGTGACTTCGACCCTTGTGGGCTCCCGCTCCACCGTTACCACCAACGGCCAGACCGGCGCTGACATCGTCCGTGCAGTCGAAGAAAAGGTGGAGGACAAGGATTTTGACGATGATGATCTGGTCTGAGCCTGCGGGCAGGACCGATAAGGAGGCGCACCGATATGATTCAGTCCTTTTCCGTTACCGTGAGGGGCGAGTCCCATGTCCGCCGAGAAACGCCCTGTGAGGACGCCTCCGCGCACTATGACGGCCCCGGGATGCATATCGCCGTGGTATCGGACGGGCATGGCGACCCAAGCTGCTTTCGCAGCAGCGAGGGCGCTCGTCTGGCGGCAGAGGTGGCCATGGAGCAGATGAAATGCTTTGCGGAAGGGCTGCAGCAGGAACGGGAGGCATACCAGCTGGACGCTCCGCGCAGCCGCAAGCTGATCATCGACCGGTTGATTGCCAGCATCATCACCACATGGCGTGATCAGGTGGCGCAACACCTTGCCCTGAACCCGATCACGGAGGAGGAATGGGCCAGTGCCGGCAGCTTTGAGGCGCAGTACCGCCGGGGAGAGGAGCTTGCGCATATCTACGGCGCGACGCTCATTGCCATGCTCATGACGCAGGATTTCTTCCTTGCCCTCCATCAGGGCGATGGACGCTGCATCTGCATTCGCCCCAACGGCCGGATTGATCAGCCTGTTCCGTGGGATGAGCAGTGCGTCGGAAACGTCTGCACATCCCTTTGCAGCGACGATGCGGCACAGGGCTGCCGCTCACTGTATATCGATCTGCGCAGGGAGCCGCTCAGCGCCGCCTTTGCCTGCACGGACGGCGTGGAGGATTCGCTGAGCAGCCTGGAGCACACCAACGCCTTTATCGGCGCGCTGGCGGGAGACTTCGTGCAGCTGGGCGCGGAGGGCTTTATGGATAACCTGCGGGAGGTGCTGCCGGAAATGAGCAGGCAGGGCAGCCAGGATGATATTTCCATTGCCGGATTTGCCTGCGCGGAGACGCTGAAGCCGCTTCAGCCGATGCTGCTGCTGCGCTCCGATCTGATGAAGTACCAGGCCGAACGGGACCGGGCGCAGGCGCGTATCAGCTCCATGCAGCGCAAGAAGGCGTATCTCGAAAACCGCTGCCTGACGGCATGGGGCGAGGCGGCAGACAACTGCCGGACGGAACTGGACGCCTTCATGGCTGAGTATCAGGAGGTGGAGCAGCGTCTGGCGCATTACGCCGCGAAAGTGCAGGAGACGCAGGCGGTGCTGACAAGGCATGGTGTCCCTGTGAGAATGAGGCGCAGCCACAGACGGCCGCGTCTTCAACAGAAGCATGAGGAGTAAGAGAGAATGGCGCGCACGATGAAGGAGAAGCGGTTCAGCCAGCAGCTGCAAAGCAGACTGACGCCGGAGTTTCCCGGCGATGAGACATATCCGGCGCTGCCCGGGCTGGGCGACGTATTTGTGCAGGTGAACGATCTGCTGGGGCAGGATGGGCTGCTTGACCGGCCGCGGTTTCTGGCCGCTTTTGCAGACCTGATGCCGTCAGCCCCCGGAGCGCTCAATCTGCTGGATGCATTCCTGCGCTGCAGCGGCGCGTCGCTAATGACAACGCAGAGCGAGACAGAGCTTCTCCGGCGCAGGAATCAGGTGATTCAGCAGATGTCCAGGCGTCACTGGATTGCGGAGCCTGCAGCCACTGCCATCTGTGATCAGTTCATCCTGGCGCTGTGCGGGTACGAACTCCCTGCTGTGCAGCCAGCTCCTGCGCCCGCGATGCTAAGCGATGATTTTGTCATCCGGGATCGGGTGCTGGTGCGCTACACGGGTAAGCAGCCTGTGGTGCACGTTCCTGACTGGGTGGAGGTTATCGGCAAGGAGGCCTTCTGCGGCGCAAAGCAGCTGACGGGCGTGCATTTGCCTGATAGCGTTCATACCATCGAATCGCGGGCCTTTTGCGGCTGCAAAAGGCTGACGGAGCTCGTGCTTGGCCCCAATGTCAAATCCGTCGCCTTTGACGCCTTTACCGCCAGCAGTGCACGCCAGTGCTACCTGAACGAGCTGAAACGGATGATCCGTCAGTTTGACTGGCACAAGGAGCAGATATCCAATACCTTTGCCATCTCTGGCAGCGAGCAGACGCTGCCTGTGACGAAGACGGCGCTGGGCAGCTTCCTTGCCCGGGAAAACCTGCCGAAAAACAAGGAGTATTACTTCTATCACAACAACGCCATCGTCCAGCGGAGCGGCAAAAAGGGCTATGTGCTGGGTGAAGAGGGCATCTTCTGTCACGATTATTTTGAGAAGCCGGTATTTATCCCCTGGTATCTCCTGTCTTTGCGGGAGCGGCCGGTCGATATTGAATGCGTGGGCGTCAACGTGAATCTGCACATGAACGGCAAGAAGGTGACGCTCAGCAGTGCACTGACGGTGACGGATTCCATGCGCGTTGAGCTTCCGGTTCTGCAGCGCCGCTCCGGGCAGCTGGCGCAGATCCTTTTACACATGGCATGGCAGCAGCCGCTGCTCAGAAACTGACAGGAGGTATCATCTATATGCGTGAAGCAGCAGTCATCCTTTTCAAATGCCCGACGAACAAGCGAACCTTCGGCGTAACGGTAGAAAAGACCGAGCAGTCCGACTGGCGGCGCATCTGGGCTTTTCCTATCGATGAAAAGCAGGCCAGGCACGAAGGCTTCGACAAGCTGTGCGCCCGAGGCAGCCTGCAGGCGACGGCGGATTATCCGGGCTGTCCGCATTGCAGGGGCAACAACTTCTTCCGCTGTGGAAGATGCGGAAAATACTCCTGCTACGCGGGGGAAAAGAAGGTCAAGTGTCCATGGTGCGGCAACAGCGGCGGTGTGCAGACGGCAGAGGTATTTGACATCCGTGCAGGCGCAGTGTGACGAATGAGAAAACGGACTGTCTCCGATGATGGAGGCAGTCCGTTCGGTGTGCCGAAAAAGAGGGTTCTTCACAGGAAGTCAGGGAAAAAGCCGGGAAAGCGGGATGGAAAGGAATGGCTGCATATGACTTTCTCCGTCGGGTGAGCGGCCTTTGTATCCAGTCTGTCCCGGATGGCGGTGCAGCTTGCCGTGGCGTATCAGGCCTGAAAGGGCAGCCAGCCTTTTTCACGGAGCGCCTGCAGCAGCTCCTCGGTGCGCACGGCACGGAAATACAGCCGGCGGCCTTGCGTCAGGGTGATTTCAGCCTGTACGGCGTTGAACATGTTGAGCCGGAGAATATCCGTGCTGGCATAGGTGCTCATGATGGCGGGCTTGCGTTCAAGATTAACCAGGCAGAGCGTGTCCTGGCAAAGGCAAATGGCGACGGGGATGAGCTCCCGGCCGCTGCACAGATTGGCTGTGAACTGATGCGTGCAGGGAGAGGGAAGCAGGGCAAGCGCGGCAATACGGCGCTGCTCCATGCGGCGGTCCAGCTGCATCATGATCAACAGTATGCCGGCAAAAACGGCGAGACCGCCGATCAGCGCCCAGCGCTCTGCCTGCGGAATCCCGAGGATCAGCAGCACAATGAACCCTGCAAGGCCGCAGAACAGACCCAGCATTGCAGAAACGATATACATTCCCTTCATCGTTTCACCTCGCGTTCCGGGCGGCGTCCCTGGCCGGACGGAGCTTCCGGCAATACTGGGTGCAGAGCTTGTCCGTGCAGGAGGCACAGGTGAGAGCGCCGTTGGTTTTCTCCCAGAATCGCTCGGGGTGGATGAGAATCGTGATCTCCCACACCAGCCACGCCGCGATGCTCATGCCCAGCAGGCTCCAGCAGTAGAAGCTGGGCGTGAACAAAAGCGGCGAGAACATCATCAGGTGATCCCAGTTGAAAATGCGGCAGGTGGTGCAGCAGCGATTCTTCATGATCAGCCGGAAGGGACACCAGATCAGCACGCAGATCAGATCGCAGACGTAAAAGAGGATCGTCGTCATGAACAGGGCTGTATCCGTCATGATTCCGGCATGAGCCAGCAGACCGATCACGGCGATCAGCGCGCACCAGAGGAGCAGGACCCACAGCGCCGAACGGGAGATGCTGATGATATGCTGCGTGAGCGCGTCCATGCTGATTTTCTCACGGATGGGCTTGAAGCGCATGCGCCACAGCTTCTGCGAACCGAGGGAAATCTGCGCGCGGATGGGCAGAAGCTGGACGATCATGTCGATCACCCAGATGCCCCAGAGCAGGTGCAGCCATGTCGGGCCCTGAAAGAAATTCATGCCCCGCAGCACCGTGAACTGCGAAGGATCGAAGATGCAGAAAAGTACGCCGATCACAAGGATGACACACCGTCCCGCCAGCCGAAGGGCATAGCGGCGGCGCATGTCGGACATGTTGGTAAAGATGGCTTTGAAATACATAGCGCTTGCTTCTCCTGTATTATTGGGCGAGCCATGCCTGCAATCGCGCAAGGGCGGCGATGGCGTCGGCCCGGCCTGTGTCGTAAACCTGCTGGACCTTTGCAGGATCCTGCTCCAGACGGCCGATGGTCAAAGGATGCGTCGGGCGGATGACGAAAACGCGGCCTTCCTTTTCCAGCGCGCTGACAGTTTCCAGTTGGCGGTTGTACATCACATGCCGCTGCTCCAGCGCCTGGATAAAGGCTGGATACTTCCTGTACAAAAGGCGGGCTATGGCGCGCATTTCGGGGGACTTGCGATAAGCCGCATCACGGGTCAGGACGACCACGCAGCGCCCGTACCCCATGCGGAGAAAGGCCTGTGCGGGAATGCTGTCCGTGCAGCCGCCGTCGAGGTACTTCTTTCCGTCCAGCTCCACGATGCGTGAAAAATAGGGGAGGGATGCCGATGCGCGAAGGTAATCGATCTGTCCCTTCATATCTGTCAGCGGGATGTATTCCGGCAGACCGGTTTCCACGTTGGTACATACAACGTAAAAGGGGGTAGGATTGTGCAGGAAGGCGTCGTGATCGTACACGTCCAGCTTGTCCGGCAGCTCGTGATAACAGAAATCCGCACCGACGATATCGCCGGTTTTGATCCAGCTGCGCAGGGACATAAAGCGGGGATCGCTGACGTATTTGCGGTAATAGCGGATGCTGCGTCCCTTCTGTCCCGACAGATAGGAGCAGCCATGGATTGCACCGGCTGACACGCCCATCAGCCCGTCGAAGGTCAGGCTGTTTTCCATGAAGACGTCCAGCACACCTGCGGTGTAGATTCCTCGTACGCCGCCGCCCTCCAGCACCAGACCGGTTTTGACTTCTGCCATATCCGTGCCTCCGCATAAACAAATTGGAAACATAACAGCTCATTATAACGCCGGCGAGGCCGGGAAGTCAACCGGTGATCTGTTGAACTGCAAAAAACTGAAAGCCAGAGCGGAGTCTCAGCGGGCGTTTGATTCCACCCTTGTTCCGGCAGGATGATTGACGAACATTGTCTATGGGCGTATAATGAATACAGGTGATTTCTTTACGAGATATACTTGCCGTCCTGACAGCGGTTTCGGCTTGAATCGCGCTGGACTGTGCGCAGGAAGAAAGGAATATGCCCATGAAAGGTGTTATCATTGGCGACGTTGCAGGCTCTGTCTATGAATGGAAGCCTGCTGCCGCCCATACGCTCTTTGACAGCGACGAGTGCTGCTTCACTGATGATACTGTGATGAGCACCGCGATTACCGATGCGCTGCTGATCTGCCGCGCGAGGGGACTTGCTGCCGATGACGATATCCTTTCCGTGCTGGTGGAGCGGATGCAGTACTTCGGCCGTCTGTACCCGGATCAGGGTTACAGCCGTTCCTTCCGGGCGTGGCTGCAAAGCGAGCATCCCCAGCCCTATGGCTCCGCGACCAACGGCGCGCTGATGCGATGTACCTCCGCAGGGTGGCTGGCGGATAGCGCCGAGGAGGCCCGCCGGCTGGGCCGGCTGACAGCGCTGCCTTCGCATGATCATCCTGATGCGCTGGCGGCGGCGTCGCTGTGTGCGGAGCTGATTTGGCGGGCGCGCATGGGTGAAAGCAAGGATGCGCTGCGGGAAATCGTGGCGCGTGAATACGAGATCCCGACGCTGGATGAGATCCGACCGATCACCGCGTTTGACTTCACCTGCAAAACGACGCTGCCCATCGCCTTTGCGGCCTTCTACGAGGGCAGCAGCCTGGAGGAGGCCGTGTGTCTGGCCATCTCCCTTGGCGGAGATACGGACACCAACGCAGCCATCGCCGGCGCACTGGCAGAAGCGCATGGCGGCGTTCCGGAGGCCCTGTGGAAGCAGGCGGAAACCTACTGCCCGCCGGAAATTCTCAGCGTTGTGGAACGGTGGGCGCAGGCGACTGGTACGCAGGTGTAAAGGATGCTGCGGTCTCTGTTTGCCGTCGGAAAGAACAGAAATCGCCCCGGACAGTTGGCTTGTCCGGGGCGATTCCTGTCACCTGGTTGTTTCGGGGTACGGCAGCTCGCTGATGCGTTCAGCAGCCCACACGCTGTAATTGTCTGCATAAAACGCATGATATGCCGGGAAGCTGACGCTGCAGCGGTGGCACAAAAGCTCCATCTGCACGCCGAACACGTTTGCCATGGTACGGGCGGGAGAGAATCCACAGCGCTCGTAGAAGGTGCGGCGCTGGCGGCGTTCAGGCTGGTTGGGAGCAGCCTCGTAGGGATTCTCGATCTCCACAAACAGGCCCTGCTCCGGATACACCTGACACAGCGCCTTCAGCGCCTGACTGCCTGTGCCCTGCCCCCGCATGGATGGGACAACGGCAAGGTAGTCGATCAGGACGAGCTTATCGCCGTTGATGGTGGAGGCGAACCCGGCAAAACGGTTCTGCGCTGTCCGGATGCACCACACGTCCGTCTTCTTCCTTCGCCACATGGAAACGATCATCCCAAAGGGCTTGCGCTCCGTGGGCGGAAAGGCCTGTGTGTACAGGCAGCGGATGCGCATCCAGTCAGACAGACGATGGATTCGCTGGATGGAGAAGGCAGACATGAGGGGGCTCCTTTCACGGTGCGCGGCAGGCGGATCAGTTCCAGCCCATCAGCGTGCGGATTTCGGCCGTCAGCTTTGCAGCGGCTTTGTTGTGAGTCGTTTCGGTGGGGTGCCAGTCTGCGGCATAGCCGTCAGAGGCAAGCTGGGGCACAAAGCGCATGCAGGCAATGTTGTGATCGCCTGTTTCGGCGGTATAGGCTGCGGCCGCCTTTTCCACAAAGGGATAGAGACGGTCACCCATGACGCCGAGGGTGCACAGAATCTTCGCATCGGGATTGTTGGCGCGTACCTTCTTGAGGAATGCCGTGTAGGCCGTGCAGTACTCCTCCTGACGCTCCGGATGGTCAAGGGTGTAGCTGTCGTCATTGGTGCCGAGGTTGACGACGATCAGGTCAGGCTGGAAGGCGGCAAAGTCCCACTTGATGGATGCGGCGATCTTCCGCTGATAGGTGCCGTAGGAGAAACCCAGCTTCTCATAAAACTGGGGGATGGTCTGGGCAGTGATCTTCTCCTCTCCCGTGGCGGTGTAGCCGGAGATAATGCCGTAGCCGCTGATGGACACCATGCTGTAATCTGCATCCAGCATCGCGGCGGTCTTGTAGGCATAGGCCTTCGTTACATCTTCGGTGGCGGTGGAGAAGTGATGCTCGGCAACCTCATCATCCACGCCGTAGCCACAGGTAATGGAGTCGCCGATGAACTCAATGCGGCGATTCTTTGCAGCAGTAGGACGGATTCCCTCTGCGCTGTCCACGGCGATCGCCTTGATGCCGCAGGTGGACATGGCCGTTTCGGACAGCTTGATGATGCGAACGGTCACATCCTGCGCGGCGTCAAGATCACAGACGACATAGGTCTTCTCCTTTGCGTCGATCATGTCGTCCACGACACGCGTGCCGTTCATATAGATGGCGATGCGCACCTGATTCTCTTCGTTGGCAGGCTTCGTGGCGTTCATGTCGCCGGCGATGGTAACCTCCGCGCGGCAGCCGTGAAAGGTGAATTCTGCACCCGTGCCGGAAAAGGCCAGCCAGAGGGAGTCCTCCAGCATGTGCGTGCGGCCAAGGGGCTTGACATTTTCCCATGTGGGGGTATAGGTGTACATCGTCGTTTCCTCCTCATTTGCAGCCAGCGCAGGGGTGCACAGCGTCAACAGGCACAGGAGCGCGGCGATCATTCGTGTCAGCATGTCAGGTTCCTCCGGGTTCATTCGTGGTCGAAACGGATCAGGAGGCGGTAGTCCTTGCCTGCCTGCGCAAGGCGGCTTTCGACAGCCTCCTGCAGCTGGCGGTGCCGGCTGCCCATGTCATAGGGGATGGTCATGTCGAATACGAGCTTGGGACGCTCCTGTCCGCGCACGATGCGGAAGTCATGCACCGAGCAGCGCGGATCAACCTCCGCTGCGATCGCTGTGACCAGTGCATACATATCGCTGCGTTCGGTATCGTTGGTCTCCACCGGGTCGTGGTGGATGACGAGGTTCACGTTCAGCTCCCGCAGCACATCATGCTCGATGTCGTCCACGATGTCGTGACAGACCAGCGGCTCCTGCTCGGCGCTCATCTCCACGTGGACGGTGGCATGGACATGGCCGGGGCCGTAATCATGCACCAGCAGATCGTGAATGCCCAGCACCGCCTCATGGGACAGGACGATCTCCTTCAGACGTGCAACCATCGCAGGATCGGGCTGCTTGCCCAGCAGGGGCGTCACCGTTTCCCGGGCTACGCTCACGCCGGACCAGAGGATCAGTGCTGTCACTGCCGCGCCGATATAGCCGTCAATGTTCCAGCCTGTCACATGTTCCGTCAGGCAGCCCAGCAGCACGGCGGAGGTAGCAACTACGTCGTTACGGCAGTCAATGGCCGTCGCCATCAGCGCCACAGAGCTGATCTTTCTGCTCAGCGTCCGGAAAAACAGCGCCATCCAGCCCTTGAGTACGATGGCGCATACCATCAGCACGAAAATCAGCACGGAAAAGGATATAGCGCCGGGCTGCAGGATTTTGTTGATCGCGCTGCGGCCCTGCTCCATGCCGATAATCAGGATCATTGCTGCGATGGCAAGCCCTGCCAGATACTCCGACCGGGCATGACCGTAGGGGTGATCTTTGTCCGCAGGCCGTTGCGCCATCCGGAAGCCGAGAAACGTGATCATTGATGAAGCCGCGTCCGACAGGTTGTTGAACGCGTCCGCTACGATGGAAACCGACCCGGCCATCAGGCCCGTCAGCAGCTTGAGCAGAAACAGAAGTCCATTGCATACGATGCCCGTCACGCCAGCCAGCGAGCCGATCGCCGCATGGACGGCAGGCCGGGATGCATCCTCATGCCCGCGGACAAACAGGCGAAGAAGCAGCTTGGTCATGCAGCACCTCCTGTGATTCCAAATAGAAGCCGCTCACCGAAATATAGCACGGACGCCGCGAACTGTCAAGCCAAAGGCAGGGGCTTGGGGACGCAGCACGTTGCATTCTGCCTGCTGCGGTGGTATAATGGCTTCACCCAATATGATATGCAAAGGAGAACACGAAGATGATGAAAAAGGTATCCCGGCTGCTGGCGCTGATGCTGACAGGCAGCCTGCTGTGCGTGGGCGGCGCGGCTGCAGAAAGCGTGTTTACGCAGGAGATGGTCGAGCGCTCGCTGACGGCCGTCGGCAACACGGAGCGGCTGCACCGGGCAATCGACAAGGCGCAGCGCGGCGAGAAGGTCACCATCGCTTACCTTGGCGGCTCCATCACCGAGGGAGCGCTGGCTCAGCCGCAGACCACGAAATGCTACGCATACCTGTCCGCACAGATTTTTGCGGAAAAGTATATGCCCGATGCAAAGCAGCTCACCTATGTCAACGCCGGCATTTCCGGTACGCCTTCGCTCCTGGGCATCACCCGTCTGGAACAAGATGTCCTCAGGAAGAAGCCGGACGTCGTGTTTGTGGAGTTCGCCGTCAATGATTCCAACGACATGGTCAGCCGCGGCGTGTATGAGAGCCTTGTGCGCAAGCTGCTCATGAGCGAGACACAGCCTGCCGTCATCCTGATCTTCACCCTGCTGGACAGCGGATACTCCTGCCAGAGTCACATGCAGCAGGTCGGCAAGCACTATGACCTGGGTATGATCAGCGTGAGAGACGCCATCCAGCCGCAGATCGATCTGGGCAAGATGACCTGGCGTGATTACTCTACCGACTATGCGCACCCCACCAATGAGGGCCACGCCTTTATTGCCGGGCTGATCGGGCATTACTTTGACAACGCTGTGGCCACTCCGCCTGTACCCTATGCCATGCCAGATAATGCGAAGTACGGCAAGGCCCTTGAAACCCTGCAGAACGTCCGCAAAGGCGATGCTGCCATCGTGTCGGAGGGCTCTTTTCCCTTCGGCCCTGCATCCTGCTACTCCTACAAGCAGGGCTGGCGGCATCTGGCGGCCAAGGGCGGTACGGAGCCCATGGTGCTGGAGCTGACCTGCTCTCACCTGACCCTTGCCTTCAAGCAGGAAAAGACGCAGAACTGCGGCAAAGCGGAAATCTGGGTGGACGGCGTGCTGAAGAAGACCCTTTCCGGCTATGCGGCGAACGCATGGGGAAACGTAGTGACCGAGCTGATCGATCTGGGGGACAGCGCACCCCATACCATCGAGATCCGCATGGCCGAGGGCGACGAGAAGAAGACCTTCAACCTGCTGGACATTGGTTATGTGCCGTAATTGAATACAGCAGCCCCCGTCTGGTTTGCAGGCGGGGGTAAAATGCGGCCCGGCGGGCAGCATCAGGGATATATGCCCACAGACGCTGGGAATCCCCGGGGAGATGATCCCCGGGGATTCGGTGAAGAATCTCACTTGTTCGGCTCGCGGAAGACCACGAACTTCTGGAACAGGAACTCCGTAACAAAGTTGACGAGCATGTTGATGATTTCGATCAGCCAGTCATGGACGCCGGCTTTTTCCAGCAGCGTGCCCCACCAGGCAGAGGCGGGAACGAACACAGCGTAATACAGCGCCACCAGCAGCATCTGCCGGCCAATGGGACGGTCAGACTTGAAGGTGTATTTGCGGTTGAAGGTGAAATTCCAGATGACGGACAGCACCAGCGAGGGAATGTGACACAGCCAGTAATCCTCAATGCCCAGCACATCGTGCAGCAGGGCGAAGGAAACTGCCTGAATGATGCCTGCACTCAGGCTGAAAAGGGTGAATTTGACGGCCTGCAGGACGGCATTGTCCTTGCTCAGCAGGCTTTTGAGGGCGTTTTTCATTTCTTGTGTTCCTCCTGATCATCATTGCAGTTCCACTCGTGCTTCATCTCAAGCTCATGGTGTTCCATGACGCGAATGGCGTCGAGACTGCTCTGTGCAATGACGCGCTCATCGTTTTCCAGATCATATCGGTTGAAAAGGCTGCGGCGCTTGCCGTCGCTTGTACGGGTGGTGCGGCGGGCCTTTTTCTGCGGCGGAGCGGTATCATCCCGGCTGACGAACACGGCGCTGCTTTCCTGCTTTGCGGGCGGGAGAGCCGTGTCCATGGAGTCGCGGTATACACCGTGCCACAGCGTCAGCAGCTCGCCCAGGAAAGCTGCCAGCGAGATCAGCAGATAGCTGCCTTCGCGGTAGATCAAAGAGCTCTGCGACGATACCGCGCTGATGATGAATGAGACCGCAGCAGCTTTGACACACAGCCTCACGGTGTTGACATCGGCCGACCATGCGCTGCGATACTCCGAGTAGGTCAGACGCCAGCGCAGGGCATGCAGCGCCATGCACAGGAGCGTCAGCCCGATCCCGCCCAGATAGGACAGGGGTGAGAGCAGCGGGAGGATTGTACGCCAGCCGGCGAGTGACAAAAGGAGAACCCACGCACTGGAACCCAGAGAATAGGCGCCATAGCTGATCAGCAGCGGAACGAACGTTGTCCGGGGGCTGGCAGCGGAAAAGAATACCAGCTTATGCATCATGAACAGCGTCATAAAGCCCGACAGCATCGTGTAGCCGAGATTGATGAGGAGTCCGACGAGCGCCGATGAGGACGAAGACAGGGACAGCTCTCCCGAGATGGAGCTGAGCGCGCTGTTAACGATGACGTTATCCCATACAAACCAGACAACAGCATACAGCAGCAGACGCAAAATGGCCGGGATCCTTCGGGAGGTGGCAGAATCATTGTGCATCATGGAGAAGCGCCTCCTTGTCTTAGGTAACGGGCATGCGAGGGCGGGCGATTGCCGCAATCAGGCGGGGTCAGACCAACCGCAGCGCAGGCGTGGCATTGAGGGTCAGCGGTGCAATCTCGCCCTTCATGAGCCGGTAGTAGGCGGCAGAGGCGATCATTGCAGCGTTATCGGTGCACAGGTTCAACTTGGGCATGTACAGCGGAATCCCGGCCTTGTCGGCTTCCTCCTGCATCATGCGGCGCAGAAGGCGGTTGGCGGATACGCCGCCGGCCATGGCGAGTGCGGGAGCTTCCGTCTCCCTGGCAGCGAGGATAGCCTTTTCCACCAGCGCAGATACCACTGCGTACCGGAAGGAGGCAGCCATGTCGGCCTTCGGGAGCGCCGTGCCCATCATTTCCATTTTGTTGGCGGCATTGAGGAAGGCGGTTTTCATGCCGGAAAAGGAGTAATCGTATCGACCGGGTGTATGGGGATGGGGCAGCTGCATGAAGTGCGGGTCGCCCGCCTCTGCCAGCGCGTCGATGCGCGGACCGCCGGGGTACGGCAGGGTGAGCACGCGGGCAGCCTTGTCGAAGGCCTCGCCAGCCGCGTCGTCGGTGGTCTGTCCCAGCAGGGTATAATCGCCGTAGTCGTTCACGCGGACGATGTGGCTGTGCCCGCCCGACACCACCAGACACACGAAGGGCGGCGTCAATTCCGGATTGGAAATGTAGTTGGCGCTGACGTGGCCCTCGATGTGATTGACGGCAATGAGGGGCTTGTTCGCTGCGTAGGAAAGGCCCTTCATGCAGCTCACGCCTGTCAGCAGCGCGCCGACAAGACCCGGGCCATGGGTGACAGCCAGCGCGTCCGCGTCCTGCAGATCCATGCCTGCTTCTTTCAGGGCCTCGTCGATCACCCGGTCACAGGCTTCCACATGGGCGCGGCTGGCAATCTCCGGTACCACGCCGCCATAGAGGGCATGCAGGTCGATCTGGCTGAAGACGACGTTGGAAACGATGGTGCGGCCGTTTTCAACGATGGACGCGGCAGTCTCGTCGCAGGAGGTTTCCAGGGCCAGAATGCGGACGCGCTCCTGCTTGCGGATGCGTTCAGCCTGGGCCAGAGCAGATTCGGTGTATGTCAGGGTCTTCGACCCGTTCATTTGATGTCACTCCCCTTCATTCTGCGGATGTAGTGGGTGGAAAGGATAAGCAGCACAGCCATCCCGGTCAGCCACAACAGACCAATGAGGACGGCGTAGAGGATGAAGAACTCGATGGGCATCAGCCGGATCAGCAGGTCGGTTTGCGGATTGAGCAGCCACAGGTCGTTGGTGAAGGCGAGCTTGTGGAACAGCACGAACAGGCTGTTGAAGTCGATGCAGGCGAGGAGGATGACGGCGGTCACGACAGCCAACACGGCAAGGAGCGTGCGGCGGAAGGTGCGCCAGTTGGTGCGATCCTTATCGCCCCAAAGCAAGTACAGCTCTGTGAGAAGGTAGCCTCCGAGGCACACGAAGCAGATCATCCTGCATAGCCGGAACAAGGACTGTACATCCTCCATGTGCTGCTGCTCCTTCTGATTGAAGGCGGTGTACTCTGTGCCATTTACAGTGTAAATGTGCTGGAAAGGAATCTCGTCCCCATTCAAATAGCCGGTGATCATGCTGGCCACGGGCGCGTATTCCTCCGCAGGGAGGCCGGTATCCTGTGGGGGCGCATAGCGTTTCATGACTGTACGCATGGTTATGCTGCCGGTGCCTAAAAGATAAATGGATGCGGCGAACCAGCCGACGGCCATGCACAATGCAAGAAAAACGGAGAGAACTCTCTTCAAGCATGTTCTCCTTCCTGAAAACCCTCTCAGCCAACAGCCGAGAGGGTTTCATGCATCCCCCTCGCGCAGCGAAAAAGGGTGTCCAGAGGGTCGAAGACCCTTTGGCAGGGTGCAGGGACGGCGTCCCTGCCGGGGTCCGGGGCAGCGCCCTTGGTTACTGCATCTTCAGGTAAGCCGTCACGAAGCCCTTGATATTGCCGTTCATGACGTCGTCAATGTTGCCGGATTCGAAGGAGGTGCGGTGATCCTTGACCATGGTGTAGGGCTGGAAGACGTAGGAGCGGATCTGGCTGCCCCATTCGATCTTCTTCATCTCGCCCTTGATCTCGGCCATTTCTTCCTCGCGTGCACGGATG
>JAFTWV010000097.1 GCA_017465155.1 Clostridia bacterium | reverse complement strand
TTCCCATCTCCACCGGTAAACTTGAGGGCTTTAACAACAAAATCAAGGTCGCTAAGCGCATTGCCTACGGTTTTCGCAATGATTCCTATTTCTTCTCCCTTGTCAGGACTCTCTCTCTCCCTAACTTTCCGTGAAGAACCTGTTTTTTTGACCTTTTTTGAGTTCAGAACATGAGATTCAGCGTCTGTTCACTGTCAGAAAACGGAGAAAACTGCAGAGGAGGCCATTTTGCCTGCCGGGTGTCATACGACTTTTCCTCTGTATCATATCGTGAATTGAATCGAAAATGGTCAGGAGGGATGGTATGCAATCCATAGAGCAGAACGGCGGAATGTGCAAGAGCGTTTTCAAAAACTCGTCGCCCGCTGAAATCAAAAAATCCTATAACCGAAGGTGGATCGAGCTGATCAACCGGATGGAAAAACAAAGGCAGCCTGCAATTACACGACAAACATGACAAGCCACGCAATATGTGATATATTCATCTTGTGAGAAGCTTGTTTCATCATGCTCAGACAGGAGGAACGTGATGAAAGCAGCAATCTACTGCCGTCTGTCCGAAGAGGATCGGAACAAGCAATGCGCGACGGACGACAGCAACAGTATTCAAAACCAAAAAGCAATGCTGCTGCAGTATGCAGCGGAAATGGGGTGGGAGATCTACCGGATCTACAGCGACGACGATTATACCGGCTCGGACCGCCGACGGCCTGAGTTCGTGCGCTTATTGGCGGATGCAGAGCAGCGAAAGTTTGACATTGTCCTGTGCAAGACCCAGTCCCGTTTCACCCGCGAGCTGGAGCTGGTGGAGAAGTACATCCACGGCCTGTTTCCCATCTGGGGGATCCGCTTTGTCAGCATCGTGGACAACGCGGACACCGCCAACAAGGGCAACAAGAAATCGCGCCAGATCAACGGTCTGGTCAACGAGTGGTACCTGGAGGACATGTCCGAGAACATCCGCAGCGTGCTGACCAACCGCCGGGAGAACGGCTTCCACATCGGTGCCTTTGCCTTGTACGGGTACAAGAAGGATCCGGAGCAGAAGGGGCATCTGATCATCGACGAGGAGGCCGCCGCCGTTGTCCGTGAGGTGTTCACGCTCTTTGCGTCCGGCATGGGCAAAACGGCCATCGCCCGGCTGCTGAACGATCGGGGCATCCCCAATCCCACCGAGTACAAGCGCCTGCATGGGCTGCGGTACAAAACGCCCACATCCCGCAACAGCACCCTGTGGCGGTATTTCGCCATCTCCGATATGCTGGTCAACGAGATCTACATCGGCAACATGGTGCAGGGGAAGTACGGCAGCGTGTCCTACAAGACCAAGCAGAACCGGCCTCGTCCGAAAGCAGAATGGTATCGGGTGGAGGGCACCCACGAGCCGATCATCGACCGGGAGCTGTGGGACCGGGTGCAGGCGCTGATCGCCCAGAAGACGAAGCCGTGGGGCAACGGCAGCATCGGCCTGTTTGCCCGCAAGGCAATCTGCGCCAACTGCGGCTATGCCCTGCGTACCAGCAAGAACCGCGGCATCCACTACCTGAAGTGCGGCAGCCGCCATGTGGCCAAGGACGCCTGCGTCGGCTCCTTCATCCAGGTGGCGAAGCTGGAGCGGCTGGTTCTCGACGAGCTCAAGCGTCTGTCCGCTGCCTATCTGGACGAGGATGAACTGGCCCAGGGTATTGAATTTGCCAGCAATTTACAGGCGCAGAAGGCGTCGATCCTTGCAGGCATCGCGACTTGCCGCAAGCGGATCGAGGAATACGCCAAGGGCACCCGGGAGCTGTACATGGATAAGGTGCGGGGCGTGATCTCGGAGGCGGACTTCTCAGAAATGTCGAAGGCCTTCGCGAAGGATCGGGAGCACTTCGAAACGCAGCTGCAAACAGCGAATGCCCAGCTTGCCGAGTTGGACGCCCGCATCCAGGCCGGTGACAACCGCCGCGCGCTGGTGGAGCGGTATGTGGATCTGGATCACCTGACCCGCGACGTGGTGGAAACGCTGATCGACCACATTGAGGTGGGCAAGCGCATCCCCGGAACGAAGAATGTACCCATTGAAATCTACTGGAATTTCTGAATCGCCCAGTGCAGCCGCATAATCGCGTCGCGGGGCGTCTGTCACGCCCCGTGACCCCCGCAAAGGAACAGACCAGCAACACTACCCCAAAAAGGGTCAAGGGGATGAAATCCCTTGCAGGGTGCAGGGGCAGCGCCCCTGCCCGCCGGAGGCCCACGTTGTGCTTGGGAGGTTGCAGCAGAGCAAAAGGCACGCACCACCTACGAGAACCTGCTCCATCAGGCGGACGACCCGGACGTGATCGACGTGCTGCGCTACCTGCGCCAGCGGGAGATCGTGCACTACCAGCGCTTTGCCGAGGGGCTGGCGATGGTGCAGGATCAGCTTGACGAGCGCAACTTCTATGCCTTCAACGTCGGATTGTCGCTGGCGGAGGACTGCGGCAACTGCGGCGAGGTATCCGGCTGCGGAAAGTGCGGCTGCGACGACTGACGGATGGAACGCCTTGCGGCCTGACTGCTCCTTGCGGACAGCCGGGCCGCTTTTACATTTGTTAACGGGCTGTCAGCCTTCGTTCCCTTGCGCCGGGGCGGCAAACATGGTATGATAAGGACAGAAATAACGAGAGGAGGCGCGCTCATGACCGCAAAGAAGCTGCGCGGCTGTTTGGAGCATGCGTATATGCTGGCCGTGTGCGCCTTCCTGCTGTGGGATATTCCATATATGACGGAAGCGCAGTGGACGTTCGACGTGCGCGGAGCATTCCCGGCGGTGTGGTATGGCCTGGCGGTGATGATGCTGGTATTGAGCCGGCTTCGTCTTGGCGCATTGTGGCTTCCTGCGGGGCTGCTGGCATGGATGACGGCAAGCAGCGCCTATGCGGGCGTGCATGTGCTCAGTGCGCAGACGGGCGCTCTTGCCAACGGCGTGCTGGCGTTTCTGGTGATTCTGCCTGCCCCGTGCATCGTCGAGCGCAGACGGATGATGGCGTGGCTGCGGTTCTTGCTGGCAGCGTGGACGGCGGCCTTTACTGCGCAGGCGCTCATCGGCCTGTGGGCGGCTGTGACGGGACATGCGGTGTTCAGCCTGAAGGGGACGTGGTACATCGGCGTGAACCTGGGGGACAACCGTCTGTATCTGATGGCATATGTCACGACGGCTGCGGTGAAGCTGGGCCTGTCTGCTGTGCTGGCGGTGACAGGTGCGGCATCGGCAAGGGGAAAAGCGGGGCGGGCTGCATACCTTTTGTGTGCGCTGACGATGCTGCTCTGCCTGTCCCTGACGGATTGCCGGACAGCCTTTATCGCTGTGGGCGCGGCGCTGGGGATGATGGCTTTCGTGTGGATCCTTCACCGGGGCGGTCAGGGAACGTCATGTCCGCCGCGCATGCTGCGCGTCTGCTGTGCACTGACTGCGGCAGTGGTGCTGACGGTCGGCACATACGGCGTTCTGACCCGACTGCTGACGGCGATCGGCCCCTGTGTGCAGCGCGAACTGAACAACATCAATATTCTTGAGCTGCCGGGTGAACTGCTGCCCAGTGCTGCAGCGGAGGCAGAGCATGCCGTACAGCACCGGGCGCTGGAGGCGGACAATCTGTTCAACGACCGGCAGCTGATCTGGTCTGCTGCGGTGCGGCTGCTGGAGGAGCATCCGGGATTCCTGCTGACCGGCACGACGGCCGTGCATGCTTCTGCGCTGACGAATCTCTATGTGGACGAAGCGGTGCCGCTGACCTTTGCGCATGTGCATAACATCTATTTGCTGACGCTGGTATCCTGGGGAATTCCGGGCTTTTTGCTGTTGGCGGCGGCGTTGCTGGCGTTCCTGCGCGCTGCATGGCGGGTGATGCTGCGCCGCCCGATGCCGCTGCGCTGGCGGTTGGCGCCGGTTCCGGCGCTCTATGTGCTGCTTTGTGAAACGGTGGACTGCTATACGCGTCTGGAGGCAGGTACGCCAATGCTGCTGTATGCCTGTCTGTTTGCAGGATGGACGCTGGCGCTGGACCGCGGGGAGGCGACGCAATGAGCATTGATGTGATCATCCCGGCCTACAATGCGGAAAAGACGCTGCGGCGGGCGGTTGAATCAGCGCTGTCGCATCCTGAGGCGAATATCATTCTGATCAACGACGGCTCCACGGACGGGACGGCGGCGCTGTGCGGTCATCTGGCGGAGAACGGCCGTGTCAGAGTCATCCACAAAGAGAACGGAGGCGTGTCCTCGGCCCGGAACTGCGGTCTGGCCGCATCCGCAGGCGAATATGTGACCTTCCTTGATGCAGACGATGTGCTGCTGCCCGGTGCGATGGACATGCTGCTCAAAGCGCTGCAGGAAAGCGGCGTGGATGCGGTGCAGGGATGCGTGAGCCGTCGGGAAGCTGCGGCGGGCAGCGGCAGGCTGCAGCGTATGGCGGGAAGGGAAGCCCTCCGCCGTGCGATGAGCGACCCGACGGCCTGCCTGCATACCCATGGCTGGCTGTATCGCCGGACGCTGCTGACCGAACGCTTTGACGAATCCCTGACGCTGGGAGAGGATGGCGAGTGGATGCTGCGCACGCTGCGGCATGCTGCGGCCGTGAGCTTCCTCGATGCGCCGGTGTATCTGTATACGGTGCGGCCTGATTCGGCGGTTCATGGCAGCAGGGATGTGTGCGCGGCGTATATGCGGACGCTTCGGGCCGCGCAGCCGGCGCTGAACGCAGCCGATGCGCCTGCGGAGGCGGCGCTGTATCTTCTGACGCATCTGCTGCTGATGCTGACCCACGGTGACTTTTCCGAAGCGGCGGCGCTGCGGGATGAGCCGATGTTCGCATCTGCATTCCGTGCGGCTCGGCTGACAGGCATGAGTCCGCGCATCTGGACGCTGCGGCTGCTCAAGCTGCGGCTGATTCCGCTGGTACGGGCGGCAATCGCTGTCCGCCGGCGAATGAATGCTTCCTGATTTCTACATTTCTCCTCATGGGAGGTATGCTTATGAAGCCAATCCGTGTGCTGGTGGTGGGCATGACGGCCACTGTCGGCGGCATCGAGAATTTCCTGATGGCTTATTGCAGCCGCATTGATCCGGCCCGTGTCCGGTTTGATTTTCTGACACGCTTCGAGCATGCAGCATATCCGGAGAAGCGTGCGGCGATTGGTAAAACCTATACCATCACCCGGCGCAGCGAGGATCCGGTTCGCTTTTATCAGGAGATCCGTGCATTTTTTGAGAAGCATGGCCGGGAATATGACGTGATCTGGGATAATGAGTGCATGTTCAACGACATGACGCCGCTGAAGCTGGCGGTGGAATTTGGCGTCCCGGTGCGCATTGCCCACAGTCATAATCCGCAGAACATGGATGTGTCCCTCAAAGGACGCGGACAGGAGCTGCTGCACCGGCTGCAGAGACTGCGGCTGGGGCGGTGGGCTAATGTGCTGTGGGCCTGCTCGGAGGAATCTGCGAAGTGGGCCTGTCCGGCGATGGATATTCCTGCGGCGGTCATTCCCAATGCCATTGACGCGCGGGCTTTCCGCTTTCAGGAGCGCGTCCGCAGGGAGGTGCGGGCTCAGTATGGTCTGGAGGACTGTCTGGTGGTGGGTCATGTAGGTCGGCTGCAGTATCAGAAGAACCAGACCTTCCTGCTGGACGCCTTTGCCCGCCTGAAGCAGCGCGAGCCCCGTGCCCGGCTGATGCTGGTGGGTGACGGCCCCGATCTGACAGATCTGGAGGCGAAGGCTGTTGCACTGGGAATTGATCCGGATGTGATGTTCCTTGGCGTCCGGGATGATGTGCCGCGGCTGATGCAGGCTTTCGATCTGTTTGTGATGCCTTCCCGCTTTGAGGGGCTTGGCATGGCGGCGCTGGAGGCGCAGGCAGCAGGCCTGCCCTGCATTCTGTCGGATGCAGTGCCAAGGGCGGCGGCGGTTACGGAGGATGTGTCCTTCCTGTCCCCGGAGGATCCGGATGTATGGTCTGAGCGCATGCTGGACGTGCTGGAGCTGACGGAGCTGCGCGAACGCCCGGATAATGTGCAGCGGATTGCCGATGCCGGCTATGAGATCACCACGGCTGCCGAGCGTCTCACGGAGCGGCTGGAGCAGCTGGCGGAGCGAAGCGCATCCTTCCGGCGGCGCTTTCTGCTGACGGTGCTGTCGGCGGAAAAGGGGCTGCCCGCGATGAACAAGGCCCGGCAGGATGTGCAGCATTTTGCGGCGCAGGCTGATTTTGTGCCATGGCCGCTCACGGCGCAGGACAGCGCACGGGGTGACCGCTGGCAGCAGCTGCTGTTGCTGGGAAAGGTATGCGCGGATTGGACGAAGCTCTTTTTCAAGCTCCGGCATGAGGATGTGCTGCTGATGCAGTACCCTTATTTCCCGGTGAAGGCAGCGCCCGTTGCCCGGTTTGCAATGCACATGCTGCAGTGGAAGGGCGTCAAGACGGCTGCGCTGGTGCATGACCTTGATTCGCTCAGGTGTATTGGCGGCGCTGCTGCCCGCTGGAGTGATCAGGAGCTGCTGCCGCGCTTTGACCGGATCATCAGTCATAACGAGCGCATGAGCGACTATCTGATCAATCAGGGCATACCGGCAGAAAAGCTGGTGAACCTGCAGTTGTTTGATTACCGCACCGACGCGCCTATGCCGGAGCGGAAGCTGGAAATGTCCGTGTGTGTGGCAGGCAATCTGACCAGACGCAAGTCAAAGTACCTGTACAGCCTGCCCAGAACAAAGCTGCAATGGCATCTTTACGGCGAGGGCTGGAAGGGGAAGAAGCAGCGCACGGACATCTGCGCTCATGGCGCATATGCCCCCGAGAAGCTGCCGGAGCATCTGCAGGGCGCCTTCGGACTTGTGTGGGACGGCGATTCGGCGGACGTATGCACAGGCGTGTACGGCAGCTACCTGATGCTCAACAATCCGCACAAGCTGTCGCTGTATCTGGCTTCCGGCATGCCGGTGGTTGTGTGGTCGTGGTCAGCACAGGCGGAGTTTGTGACGCTCAGCGGCACAGGCCTGGTGATCGACCGTCTGACGGAGCTGCCGGCTCGTATTGCCGCACTGACGCCGGAGGCATATGCCGATATGGCAGCCAGGGCCCGGGCGATTGGCATGGAGCTGCGCAAGGGCCGCTACACCCTGAATGCGCTGAAACAGATTGAGCGCATCTGACGAAAATGACCGGACCAATTGGTTGTCAGGTCAGAGTGTCAAAAAAGCCCCCTGGGAGGTGTCGGAGGGCCCGCAGGCCCTCTGACTGTAATCGTATCGCGGGGCTTTGCCGCGCGGGCGGGGCGGTTTCGGCTTCAGCCGAAACCATTCCTTACATTTTTCACGGCCGTCAGCCCTGGCTGACAGTGAAAAATGCCCGCTTCCGCAGAAGCGGAATCCTCTCCCCTTCTCGAAAAAGTGGCCGCAGCCGCTTTTTCGACACACTGACCGGACAAATTGGTTGTCCGGTCATTTTTGATGGAAGAATTGCATAGATTTGGAGTGAGAAAAACGTTTCAAAGGCTGAAAATCGCCCGGAAACCGCAGATCGGAAACGGTTCCGAAAACGATGTAAGCATTTTCGTAAAAATGGCTGAAACCCTTGAAAAATGCATAATGGTACCGCTTTCAGACGTGCTGAAAATGGAGAATCTGGATAAAAACACTGAAAAAAATCACAAAAATGGCTTGCAATTTTGGGCGTGCTGATGTATACTAAAACACGAACGAAACCGGTTTAGAACTCGAAATGGCACACGGAGGGGAGGAACGGCATGGCCGTCACCATCAAGGATGTGTCCGCGAAGTGTGGTCTGTCGATCTCCACGGTCAGCAAGGCGTTCAACAATTACGCCGATATCAGCGCGGAGACGCGGGAACTCGTTCACCGCACGGCGCGGGAAATCGGTTATTATCCCAATGCAATCGCTCGCACGCTCAAAACGAACCGCTCCTATAATCTCGGCGTTCTGTTTCAGGAGGAGCGCGGCACAGGCCTGACCCACAGCTTTTTTGCATCGGTGCTTGACGCCTTCAAGTCTGAGGCAGAGAAGCATGGCTATGATATCACCTTCATCAACCATAACATCAGCTGGACGGGCATGACCTATCTGGAGCACTGCCGCTACCGCAATGTTGACGGCGTGTGCGTGGTCTGCGCAAACTTTTATGCGCCCGAGGTTGTGGAGCTTGTTGCCAGCGATATTCCTGTTGTTACCATCGACCACGCGTTTTCAAACCGTTCCTGTGTGCTCTCGGAAAATATAGAGGGCATGAAGGCGCTGGTTGCTCACGCGGCTGCGCTGGGACACCGCCGCATCGCCTATGTGCACGGCGAGCATGCATCGGTCACCGAAAACCGCATCACCGGCTTTTACCGGGGGTTGAGCGAGCATGGGATCGAAGCAAATCCCGAGTATCTTGTTGATTCGGTTTACGACAGCCCGGAGGCAGGCGCAAAGGCCATCAAGCAGCTCATGCAGCTGCCTGAGCCGCCTACCTGCATCCTCATGCCGGATGATCACACTGCCCTTGGCGCGCTGGCTGCAGCGGCAGAGCTGGGGCTTCGCGTGCCGGAGGATCTGTCCATTGGCGGATACGACGGCAGCCGCATCACCCAGATGACGCATCCGAGAATCACCACCGTCGTGCAGGACAGCAAGTGTATGGGAAAGCAGGCTGCGCTGTACCTGATCGACCGGATCGAAAACCCCCGGACTGCTGGCAGCGAAATGGGAATGATCCCCACAAAGCTCCTCGCCGGCGAGTCCATCGGCCCTGTGCCCGAACGCAAGTGAAGCACAGATAATCATCGTCTCTAGGCAGCGCTGTGGTGCTGCTTAAAGAAAATAGCGGTAAAACCGCAAAAACAAGGAGGAACCCCCATGAAGAAGATCGTTTCTCTGGTTCTGGCTGTCATGATGCTGTGCGGCATGATGAGCTTTGCCGGCGCTGAGGAGACCATCACCCTGAACGTGTGGTCTTTCACGAACGAGCTGCAGGGCATGATCGAGAAGTATTATGCTCCCTCTCATCCCAACGTCAAGATCAACTACGTGATCTACCCCACCGACGGTGGTGAGTACACCTCCAAGGTCGACGCCATCATGGCCGCCGCCGCTGCCTCCGACGAAGCTCCCGACATCTTCACCCTGGAAGCTGCCTTCGTGAAGAAGTACGTGAACTCCGACGTGACCGCGAACCTGGCTGACCTGGGCTTCACCGAGGAAGAGCTGGCTCCCGCCATCCCCGTCATGAAGCAGATCGGCACCTCCAACATCAACGGCCAGCTGAAGGGCCTGTCCTGGCAGGCTACCCCCGGCGCCCTGATGTATCGTGCGTCCCTGGCTGAGAAGTACCTGGGCGTCACCACCCCCGAAGAGATGCAGGCCAAGGTTGCTGACTGGGATCTGTTCATGGAGACCGCTCAGGAACTGTATGACGCTTCCGAAGGCGCCACCAAGATGGTCGTCGGCGCTGGCGACATCTGGAACGCTTACCAGTACTCCCGTACCCAGGGCTGGGTTGTCGATGGCAAGCTGGTTATCGATCCCGTCCTGTACGATTACCTCGACCTGACCAAGGTTCTGGAAGAAGACGACCTGTCCAACAAGGGCGGCGCCTGGACCGAGACCTGGTTCAACGGCATGAAGACTGACTCCACCCTGTGCTTCCTGCTGCCCACCTGGGGCCTGCACTACACCCTGAAGCCCAACTGCGGCCAGGGCACCAACGACACCATGGACGACGCTACCCTGAAGGCCACCTGCGAAGCCAATGGCGGCACCTACGGCGACTGGCGCATGGTCGCTGGCCCCGTCGGCTACAGCTGGGGCGGCACCTGGATCGGCGCCAACGCTGCCAAGGTTGCTGCTGCTACCGATGCCGAGAAGGCTGCTATGAAGGAATTCATCTCCTTCTTCACCCTGTCTGAAGAGTTCCTGTATGCCTATGCCAAGGATTCCGGCGACTTCGTTGGCAACAACGACGTTGTGAACAAGATCCTTGCCGAGGGCGGCACTCCCAACCCCTTCCTGGGCGGCCAGGACCACTACTCCATCTTCGCCGAGGCTGCTAACCTGGCCAACGGCGCGATCATGACCGACTACGACGAGAAGATCAACTCCCTGTGGTCTGACTATGTCACCACTCCCTACTCCAAGGGCGAGAAGGATCTGGACACCTGCATTGCTGACTTCAAGGCTCAGGTTGCTGCCCAGTTCCCCGAGCTGGTGATCGAGTAATCACAGCGCTGTAAGCATTCGCTGAAAGCAAACATCCGGGGGCTGCCTCTTGCAACTTCATTGGGGCACGAGGCAGCCCCCTTCCTGTATTGAATATACAGGCAGACCAGTTCCTGATAAAGGCGAACGCAGCAACTGCGCGCCTGAGCGCCGGCTCAAATCCTGATTCTCCCGCCGGAATCTTCCGTCAGCGAGGATCCGGTCAGCGTCAGTGCCCCCGCGCGGGGTGAAATCATGCTTAAGGGGTGGATGTATGCAAAAGGTTCAGACAAACACGCAGCTTGCGCCCAAGAAAAAGCGCAAGTCCATCAGCTACGACAAGTACGGCTACCTGTTTGTAGCGCCTTTCTTCATCGTTTTTGCCATCTTCCAGCTGTACCCGATCCTGTTTACCTTCCGCACGTCCGTGACGGACGCCGCGGGCTGGAGCAAGATCCTTGACAATGAAATCATCGGCTTTGCCAACTTTGCAAAGCTGTTTGCCTTTGGTACCGAGGTGTCCAACTTCTTCTGGCAGTCCATCGGCAATACGGTCATCATGTGGACGTTCAACTTTGTGCCGCAGATCGGCATGGCGCTGCTGCTGGCCAGCTGGTTCACTGACACCCGTATGCGGCTGAAGTTCCAGGGCGGCTTCAAGGTGCTGATCTTCATGCCGAACATCATCACTGCGGCCACCATCGGTATGCTGTTCTTCTCCCTGTTCTCCTATCCCATTTCTCCTGTGAATACCCTGCTGCAGAATGCAGGCCTGATCAACGAGCCTATCGAATGGTTCCGCTCCACGGCCATCTCCCGCGGCATGATCTCCTTCATTCAGTGGTGGATGTGGTACGGCAATACCATGATCATCATGATTGCCGGTATTCTGGGCATCAACCCCGCGCTGTTTGAAGCGGCGCTGGTGGACGGCTGCTCTTCCCGTCAGACATTCTGGAAGATCACCCTGCCGCTGATCAAGCCCATCCTGCTGTACAACCTGGTCACCTCCCTGGTCGGCGGTCTGACTATGTTCGACATCCCGCACCTGATGACGCAGGGCAACCCCAACTACACCACCAACACCGTTGCCCGCTTCATCTATACGCAGGGCTTTGAGACGCCCAATAACTTCAACATGGCCAGCGCGGCGTCTGTTGTGCTGTTCATCATCATCGTGATCTGCTCGCTGATCCTCTCTGCCATCATGAAGGACCGGGACGCGAAGCCTGCGAAGGGGGGCGCTAAGAAGTGAAGAAGCAATACAGCATCCTCCATACGATTCTGATCATTCTGACCATCGCGCTGATGTTTGTGCCCTTTGCAGAGTTCAAGGATGGCACCATCGACTCCCTGAACGCCGATATCCAGAAGCAGACGGACCGTCTTGCCAGCGAACAGGCCAAGTATGAGCGCTATGTTGAGCAGGGCAAGAGCCAGAAGGATCTGGACAAGCAGCAGACCAAGATCGACAAGCAGCAGGCCAAGGTTGACGAGCTGCTGGCTGAAAAGGAAGCCGCGCTCGCCAATGCGGAAGCCGGCGGCCTCAAGTTCGCCCTTCTGCCCAGCCAGATGCCTGAGGGGATCCAGTTTGACATGACGGTCGTCAACGCGCAGGGCGGCCTGTATCCGACGGAGTTTACCAGCCTGTACATCCTCATCTGGGCAGCAGCTGTGCTGCTGGTGGCGACGCTGGCGCTGGTTCTGGCGGCAAACAACCGTCTGGTCAGCAAGTTCTATACCTATGCCAGCTTCACCAATCTGGTTGCAGCGCTGCTGATGTTCTACGTGGTGATGCGCGTACGTGCCATCCCTGTCAAGCTGCCTTACAGCGATCCTACCATCAACTGGTGGGTGGCGCTGCCTATGATCCTCCTGCCCATCGTGACGCTGTTCATCAACATCCGCTCGGTCACCAACACCAAGCGCTCCATGATCTATGTGCTGTGCATCGCCTTCAGCGTGCTGAGCCTGCTGCCGTTCTGGATCATGATCGTGAACGCGACCCGTAACTCCCAGCAGATTCAGGGCAGCGTGTCTCTGATTCCCTCCAACTTCCTGGGCCATAACTGGACAGTGCTGCAGACCAAGAACTTCAACATCCTGACCGGCTTCAAGAACAGCGCCATCATCGCCTTTGGTTCCACGGTGCTGAGCGTGTACTTCTCTGCGCTGACGGCCTATGGTCTGACGGTGTATAAGTTCAAGGGCGCAAAGTTCCTGTATGCGGTGGTTCTGGCGATCATCATGATCCCCGGCCAGGTTACCAGCACGGGCTTCTACATGTTCATGTACCAGCTGGGCTGGACCAACAGCTACCTGCCGCTGGTCATTCCGGCCATCGCGTCGGCGTCGACGGTGTTCTTCTTCAAGCAGTATCTGGAAGCGAACTTCCAGGTGTCGCTGGTGGAAGCGGCCCGTATCGACGGCGCGGGTGAATTCTACACCTACAATCGCATTGTTATGCCCATCATGATCCCCGCGATGGCGACCATGGGCATCATGGCGGTCATCGGCGCGTGGAACAACTACCTCACCCCCCTGATGCTGCTGACTGACCCCGGCATGAAGACCCTGCCCATGATGGTCAAGGAGCTGCGCGGCGATATCTACCGCACTGAATTCGGCTCCATTTATCTGGGCCTGACCATGACGGCTCTGCCGCTGCTGATCGTGTACTTTGCCTTCAGCAAGTACATCATCGCGGGCGTTGCTGTCGGCGGCGTGAAGGAGTAATACGGGTTTCGGCCCTTCTGCATTTGCTCTGCCGGACAAGTGAATTCCTGCCCCTCCTGGTGTGTGCCGGGAGGGGCTTTTGCGTTATCATAGCATGGAAAAAGGGGATGAGCCCGACAATTTCTGCTGTTATGATGCAGGATAACCGCGTATCGCAGAACAATGCTGGCTCATTCCAGTGGATTGCTGCGTTCATGTTTTCATTGATCAGCTGCCCCTATGCCAGCGCATATTCATGCTGCTTCCTGCACATCCTTACGGGAAAAGAGCAATCAGGAGGTGCGGATTTCCATGAAGACCATCACCTGCGATGGCAATACGGCGGCGGCGCGGGTCGCCTACGCATTCAGCGATGCAGCGGCAATCTATCCGATCACGCCGTCCTCGCCCATGGCGGAAAGCTGCGATGAATGGGCAGCTCAGGGCCGGAAAAACCTGTTCGGACAGACGGTGCGTGTGGTAGAGCTGCAGTCGGAGGCGGGCGCTGCGGGGACACTGCACGGCAGCCTGTCAGCGGGGGCGCTGACAACCACCTTCACCGCGTCGCAGGGCTTGCTGCTGATGCTGCCGAACATGTGCAAGCTGTCCGGTGAGCTGTTGCCGGCAGTATTCCACGTCAGCGCCCGCGCGCTGTCGTATCATGCGCTGTCTATCTTTGGCGATCACAGTGACGTGATGGCGGCGCGGACAACGGGATTTGCGATGCTGTGCAGCAATTCGGTGCAGGCGGCGGCTGACATGGCGGCGGTTGCCCATATGGCAGCGCTGCGCTCCTCTGTGCCGTTTCTGCATTTTTTCGACGGCTTCCGGACGAGCCACGAAATCCAGCGGATCACGGTCATGGAGGATGATGAGCTGCGGACGCTGTGTCCGATGCAGGCCATTGACCACTTCCGTGCCCGGGCGTTGAACCCGGAGCATCCTCATCAGCAGGGTACTGCGCAAAATCCGGACGTCTATTTTCAGGGGCGCGAGGCGCAGAACCGATTCTACCGGGATGTACCGGCTATCGTATCGGACTGCATGGCGGAGGTTGCGAAAATCACAGGCAGGGTATATCATCTCTTTGATTACGAGGGTGCGCCGGATGCGGAGCGGGTCATTGTGATGATGGGCTCGGGCGGTGAGACGGCGGCTGCAACCTCTGCGCGCCTCAATGAGCAAGGGGAGAAGACCGGTGTTGTACATGTGCGGCTGTACAGGCCCTTTGATGCGCGTGCCTTTGTGGAAGCGTTGCCGCGCAGCGTGCGCCGCATTGCCGTGCTGGACAGGACAAAGGAATCAGGTTCGCTGGGTGAACCGCTGTATCTGGATGTGATAGCGGCGCTCAAGGAGATGGGGAACGCGGACATCAGCGTCGTGGGCGGACGGTACGGCCTTGGCAGCAAGGAATTTGCACCCATGCATGCAAAGGCTGTGTTCGACATGCTGACAGAGGAGCCGCGTCATGGCTTTACCGTGGGTATTGAGGATGATGTGACGGGGCTCAGTCTGCCTGAGCAGCCCTATTTCAAGGCGGAGGCGCCTGGTACGGTTCGCTGCAAGTTTTATGGCCTGGGATCAGATGGCACAGTCGGCGCGAACAAGAATGCCATCAAGATGATTGCAGGGGCTACGGAGCAGCATGTGCAGGCTTATTTTTCTTACGACAGCAAGAAATCGGGCGGTCTGACAGTCAGTCATCTGCGCTTTGGTCCGGAGGAAATCCGCAGCCCATACCTGATCCACAGGGCGGATTTCGTGGCCTGTCACAACCCGGCATTCGTCCATACAGTGCATATGGCGGACAGCCTGCGAGAGGGCGGAACATTCCTGCTGAATTGCCCGTGGCGTCCGGAGGAATTGGAGCAGCGTCTCCCGGCGGTCATGAGGCGGATGCTTGCGCTGCGCCGGGCGCGACTGTTCATCATTGATGCGACGGCGATTGCGGCGAAGGTGGGTATGGGGCGGCGTATCAACACGGTGATGCAGGCAGCGTTTTTCCGGCTTTCCGGGGTGATTGGCTATGAACAGGCGGAGTCGCTGATGAAATCGTTTGTCCGTAAGACCTATGGCCGTAAGGGTGATGCAGTTGTCGCACAGAATATCAGTGCGATCGAAATGGCTGCAGATGGGATTCAGGAGGCTGAGGTCCCGGCTGCATGGCTGGATGCGGAGCTCCTGCCGGAGGAGGGAGCAAGCGGGTACGAGGAGCAGTTCATCCGGCCAATCCTGCAGCAGGAGGGCGATGCGCTGCCGGTATCAATGCTCAACCCGCGGGGACATGTGCCCACCGGCACGTCGAAGTACGAAAAACGCGGCGTAGCGACACAAATCCCGCGATGGATCATCGAGAAATGCATCCAGTGCGGCCAATGTGCGCTGGTGTGCCCGCATGCCTGCATCCGGCCTTTCTATCCAGAGGAAGGGGCGTCGCTGCCCGATGGCTTCCAGACAAAAAAGGCGACAGGAAAGGAATTCGCGGGCCGTCAGTATCGGGTACAGATTTCGCCGCTGGACTGCACCGGCTGCGGCAACTGCGTGGAGGCTTGCCCGGTGAAGGGGAAAGCGCTTGAATTCTGCCCGGCTGAAGAGATGGCGAGTCAGCAGCCGCTGTGGGAAGCGGCAATGGCACTGCCGGAAATGGAGGGCGTAAATGCGCTGACTGTCAAGGGATCGCAGGCGCTGCGACCGCTGTTTGAGTTCTCCGGAGCATGTGCAGGCTGCGGCGAAACGCCTTATATCAAGCTGATCACTCAGCTGTTTGGCGATCGCATGCTCATTGCCAACGCGACGGGCTGCTCCTCCATCTACGGCGGCAGCGCGCCGACCTGCCCATATAGCGTCAATAGCCGGGGCCAGGGTCCTGCATGGGGCAGCAGTCTGTTTGAGGACAATGCGGAGTTTGGCTTTGGCATGCAGCTGGCGATGCGTACACGTCGGGCTCAGCTGGCTGATTCGGTTCGGGAACTGATGGCTGATCTGGATGAACAGGGCAGGTCGTTTGCCCAGCGCTGGCTTGATACGATGGAAGATGGCGCTGCATCACGGCAGGCAGGCGAAGCGCTGCAGGCGTACCTGCGGGGCATGGAGGATGATCGTGCCCGTCAGATCCTGTACAGTCAGGATATGCTGACGAAGAAGTCTGTCTGGCTGATTGGCGGCGATGGCTGGGCTTATGATATTGGTTATGGCGGACTGGATCATGTGCTGGCGGCAGGGGAGGACGTGAATGTGCTGGTGCTGGATACAGAGGTGTACTCCAACACGGGCGGTCAGGCGTCAAAGGCGACGCCGGCGGGCGCGGTGGCTCGCTTTGCAGCAGCTGGTAAGGAAAGCTGCAAAAAGGATCTGGGTGCAATGGCTATGACTTATGGTCATGTGTACGTGGCTCAGGTCTCCATGGGTGCGAACCCGACACAGCTGCTCAAGGCGCTGCATGAGGCAGAGGCGTATCGCGGGCCGTCGCTGATTATTGCCTATGCCCCCTGCATCAATCACGGCATGGACATGAGCCAGACACAGACTGCCATGAAGCAGGCTGTAAACTGCGGCTACTGGCCGCTGTATCGGTTCCATCCGGAGCGTGGATATGTGGAGATGGACAGCAACGAGCCGACGGAGAGCTTCCGGACCTTCCTGATGGGGCAGGGACGCTTTGCCGCGCTGGAGCGGCAGGATCCCGTCCGGGCAGAACGACTGCTTGCGATCTGTGAGCAGGATGCACAGGAACGCCGAAGGAGGCTCCTGCGGCTGACAGAAAAAGCATAAAAGACTTTGCTTCTGGCAAATGGTTTGTCAAGGGTAAATTGATCCAATTGCATTTTGCCAGATCACATATAAAGAGCGCACTTTTTACCGCCCATAGAGGTGGTGAATGAGTGCGCTCCTGTTCATTAAGCTATGCGACAAATTTAGATTTATCAGTATGATGCACGAGCAGCGCTTCCGCGTTCCATGTACCGCATGCGTTCTTCCAAGCCCCTGCGGCTGCCGCTCAACCCGCAAAGGAGCCATGCGGCGACTTTGCAGAGGATTGCTTCCGCTGCAAGCGGAAATTCAGGCAATCCTCTGCAACCGGAGCCGCCCCGCTTTGCAGCCGCGCGACCCTCTCCCAAGAGGACAGCGGGGGTCCGGGGGAAGCACCTTTTTGCTTCCTCCCGGCGACTTTGCGCCGCTTTCGACGCGCGAAAGCGGCTCCCTGCTGCAAATCAATCCTGCATGGAAGAAAATGCATATCCACAAAACTAACTTCAGGATTT
>JAFTWV010000012.1 GCA_017465155.1 Clostridia bacterium | reverse complement strand
TGCTGGGCGAGCTGGAGAAGATCGCCACCCATTACGGCATCATCCGCGGCGGCAGGATGATCCGCGAGATGACGGCTGCCGAGCTGGACGCAGACTGCCGCACCTATGTGGCGCTGCAAACCAAAGAAATGAGCCGTGCCAAGGCACTGCTCAGCTGCAGGTACTCCCGCGTGGAGGAAGCGGAGGATGGCCTGCGCGTATACGACGAGGCAGCCCCCGAGGCGATCGTGACCTCCCTGTACGAGAATGGCATTCTGATCAGTGAAATCCACACCGCCAAGATCGGTCTGGAAGAGTACTACATCGACCTGATGAAGGAGGGCAAGTGACATGGCTGCAAGCGTGACCTTTGAGAAAAACACCTTCGGCAAGCGGCTGCGCACCATGCTGCATGTGGACTTCCGCCGCATGTTCACCATGCCGCTGCTCTACATCATGGTCGGCTCCTGTCTGGTGATGCCCATCCTGATCCTCGTGATGACCACCATGATGGACGGCTCCGTCACCGTGAACCCGCAAACCGGCGTGGAAACGGTGATCGAAGGCTTCGACAACGTATGGCAGATCATCGGCAGCGTCAGCAGTGCGGGCATGGCGATGTCCATGGACATGACCGCCATGTGCAACATCAACCTGCTGTACTTCATCGTTTCGGTGCTGGTGTGCATTTTCGTGGCGCAGGATTTCCGCAGCGGTTATGCCAAGAATCTGTTCACCACCCGCGCCCGCAAGAGCGAATACATCATTTCCAAGACGCTGGTGTGCTTTGTCGGCGGCGCGCTGATGATCCTGGCGTTCTTCGTCGGCTCCCTGCTGGGCGGCGCGATTGCCGGTCTGCCCTTCGACATGGTTGGCTTTGATGCTGGCAGCGTGATTCTGTGCCTTGTGTGCAAGGTGCTGCTGATGGCCGTTTTTGTGGCGCTGTTCCTTTTGTGGAGCGTCATCGCCCGGCAGAAGCTGTGGCTGTCGCTGGTGGGTTCCATGTGTACGGGGATGCTGCTGTTCATGATGATCCCCATGCTTACCCCGCTGGATGCCGGTGTTGCCCAGGTGCTGGGCTGCGGGCTTGGCGGTGTGCTGTTCAGCGTGGGTCTGGGTGTAATCAGCAGCAATGTGCTTGGCAAGGGCGGCCTTGCCTGATATTACGGACTATATTCAGCGGCGTCGGCACGCTTTGATTGCCAGCGCCATTTATGAAAAGCCACTTCGCATGACCGCGAAGTGGCTTCTTTCATGACGAGATGCTCTTATAGGGGCTCAACACTCTGCCTGTGCTGCTTCAATAGCCCAGCGCTTCATCCACCAGCACGACTGTGTAGGGACGCTTGCCGGTGGGGTGTTCCTGAATGGCGATCACGTTGCAGAAGCCGCCGGGGCAATTGGCCTGATCGCACCGCCCCTGCAGGGCACAGGGCGTCTGCATGCCCAGTCTGCGGGCATTGGGCGGACAGGCATCCGTCTTGATGCGGGCCAGTGCCTGCGGATAGCCGCCGTCCACCAGCTTGTTTGCGCCGACAACGGCGATAACCTGCTTCGGCCCATGAATCATCGCGGCGACACGGTTGCCGGTGCCGTCTATATTGACCAGCTGGCCGTCCCGTGTGACAGCGTTGGCGGAGCAGAGATATACGTCGGCTTTTGCTGCACCGGGGAAAATATCTGCCTTGGGTTCAACGTCCAGCCAGTGCCAGTGAACGGCATGTCCCTTTTCAAGCAGACTGTCGACGATGTTTAGCTCGCGGATGGTGACGCTTCCGCCGATGCCGATGGCTTCATTTTCGCTGATCATGGACAGGACGATAGCGGCGGCTTCGGCCTTGTCAGCAGCATGACGGACGTGGAAGCCGCGCTTCTCCAGTGCGGCGGAAATAGTGGTCATCAGTTCAGTCATAACGATCCCTCCTTGTTGGGGCATAGATTCGACGGGAACCGCCCGGATTCCTGCCGGTACGTCAGCGAGGCCGCCTGTGCTTGAGGGAACCTGTGTCCAGCAGGAAGGGGAACAGGCTGAAAAGCAGGAGGAGCGTTATGCGGGCGGGTTTGTTTTCCTGCCGCAGTGCTTCGCTTTCTTCCCATGTGCGGTAAACTGCGCCGTCCGCGCCGGATATGGCGACGATCTCGTAACGGTCGCGGGTTCTGCGGCCTGTGTGGTGGATTGCCTGAACTGTGAAGGACTGCCCCTCCGCCGCAGGATCAAGAAGCGGGGCGGTTGCTTCTGTGCAGGAAATCTCAAAGATGTCGTGATAACCGAAATCCATACGAACGTCGTTGTTGACTTGCCGGGCGCTGCGCAGCGTAACTTCATAGAAGCGACCGGTATCGGCTGTGATCGGTCTGTTTCCAGCCAGCAACAGGAAGGCGCAGAAGGTGATCCAGATCAGGTAACTGCAGAGGCGCGTCCGGGTGAACTTGTTTTCGGGCTGTCTGGGCGGTGGGGTCCTGCGGTATCGGGCGTCACGGGCGGAAACAGCCATTGCCTGCCGCAAATGCCCGATAAAGGCTGCGCGATTCTCTGTGCCGGGCCAGAGGAGCCACACACGCCAGCCGATCCGCAGGAAGGGCCCGCGCAGGGATGTGACTTCGGCGTAGCTGAACGTCCAGTTCAGACCTGTGACGCCGCTGATGGAAAAGGTGCGCTTGCCCCATAAGATGCGGCAGTTCCGCCAGAGCAATACCGGCACTTCGGCAAGCACGGCCAGTGCGATCACCCACATGCGCGGAAAGAACCATGCCAGCGCCGTTGTTGCTGCACAAAGGCCGACGCCTGTCCTCAGGAGGCTGCGGGGAAAGCAGACCAGCTGTGCGGATTCGCGAACGTTCTTTGCTTGCAGGAGGATGGCATTGATTGCGCCGAATGTGAGGAAAATGCAGAACAGAATCATAAAGGGCTCCTTAACGATGCTTGGGCTTGGCGCAGAGAATGACGCTGTACAGCATCAGACCTGCACCTGCGGATAGCATTAGACCAATGCCCAGCGCATGCAGACGATGGGTGTTGAATTCCTGACGGGTCAGGAAGATGATGCCGTCTGCGTCGGTCAGGGTGACGATGTGCTGCCCGTGGGTTTGCAGGGTGAAAGGTTCCGTGTAGATGCCTGTCAGCAGCATGCTGCTGCGATCCGTTCGATACAGGGAGAGCACGTCCTTCATGCCGAAGTCGAGGGTCAGGGAACGTCCGCCGTGATCATTTATGTGGAGGAGGCTGGCGGTACGGGTGGTCAGCTGATTCTCGCCAACGGGATAGCCGGCGTAGATAGCCAGCGGAAGGAGCAGGAGAAAAATCATGCCGGCAGACAGCAGTGCTTCTGTGTTCCTGGATCGTTTTTTGCGATGCGGGGGGATGATATGCCTGCCGGGAATGGGTTTGCCGCCATGTGCCCGGCGATAGGCCATGTCTGCAAGATTAAGGAAGTCGCTTCGTTTGCCCCAGGACCATGCCAGCGGCCGGATATCCCAGCCTACCCGGATGCGGTAGCCATATCGCGTGAGACGAAAACTGCCGGCTTCATGGGCTGTGATGGAAACAATGTCGCCATAGCTGTACCGCCGGGGGCGGAAAAGTCCCATCAGGGAGAAACCGTTTGCGTTAAATATGATGCGGCTGCGCAGATGGATGAAGGCCAGCACCGTCAACGCGGCGCCGATGATTACCCACAGCATACTCCGCTGGAACCAGCTGGCTCCGGTGAAGACAAGTGAGCAGAGCGTAAGGCACCACATTCGCCATCTGGGATGCTCAAGCACGCTGCCGGCGGCGTATGGTGCGCGGAGACAGTGATACAATGACAGCAGGGAAAAGAATGTCAGCACCAGACGGTGAATGAAAAAGGATAATTCGGACAAGAGCGCATCCTCCGTGATATTCGGTCATTCATGCTCATGATAGCAGAAAGCCGCCGCTCCTGCAAGGCATACCCTGCAAAAGGCGGCGGAATGTGTCTGAATGATGCGCTTGAATGGCTGAAAATACAGCAGCGTCAGTATACCTTGTACAACCCGGACAGCATCATCAGGCAGAAAAAGTACAGGCAGTTGTCGTAGTAGCGTCGGGGGCCCTTACGCAGAGGCTCGTTCCAGAAGCGGCGCAGCCACTCGTCAGCGTGTACGCTGTCGCTGGCAATGGACGCTGCACCCAGCACCGCGGTGATTGCCACGGGATGCATCGCAGGCTCGTCCGTAGGCGTGCCGTCCAGCTGATAAGCCATGAAGTCCTGCTGTGCGATGGGGGCGAAGAAATCCTGCAGGCGTGTCACGACGGCGGAGAGCGCTTCATTTCGCCCGTTCCACAGCGTATCCAGCGCGATGTTCATCGCAACGCGGTAGGCATCGGAGTAGTAGGCGTAGTATTTGCCGAACTGAAGCCGGGTTGTGCCGTCATATTCGGTGTATTCGGCGGACATGCCTGTTTTCGGATGAGCCGAGCTGGCGATGAAAGCGCGGCTGGCACGGGCGGCCTCCAGCCAGAAGGAGCGGTCGCAGGGATCGGCACGGTCGGCAAACAGCTCGTAAAAATGGGGCAGGTGATAGCTGGGGTCGGTGTAAAGGGTGTCGGGCACGAAACGGATGTAGTGATTGGCAGGATCCCACATGGGCTGGCCGGTGGGAATCATCTCATGCTGATGGACGCAGTGACGCAGGATCGTACGGGCCTGCTGGGTGTAGTTGTACAGCCCTGTGCCATTGCCCCAGCGGCTTGCAGCCATGAACAGCGCCATGGCGAAGTATTCCTCGCCATCGGGCGCGGGGCCCTCTGCGTTATGCTTGCCGTTCAGCTGACAGGACCAGGCAAAGTAACCCTGATGCCGCCCTTCTTTGAGCAGCATATACCGTTCGGAGAAGCACCACAGCTTGTCAAAGATATCCTTGCGATTCATTTGCACGGCCATCATCATGCCGTAGGACATTCCCTCGGTGCGGGCGTCGTGGTTGCCGGTGTCCTCCATGCAGGCGGAATCAGCGTCTACTTCATGGTAGAATTTTTCCTTTGGGTCGAAAAAGATGGTATCGAAGGCTTCCTGCACGCGTGCGCGGGCCTGCTCGTCCGTCACGCCGATGCGGGCGAAGTGATTACGATGCATAACGTATCCTCCTGAACCGTAGGTTGTTGTCATGGTTCGACATGCAGCGCTGAATCCCTGCCGAACTGAAATAACACATGCATGTTTCGCCGCTTGGTTGACAAAAATAGCGCCAGGTGATAGAATATCGGAGGAAACCCAGTGAGTTTATCGGAAATGATCCTGAAAAGGAGCTTAGGCATATGAAACGCATTTATCTGGACAACGCAGCTACCACGGCTGCTGCACCGGAGGTAGTGGAGGCCATGCTGCCCTATTTCACGCAGGTGTACGGCAATGCCTCGTCGATCCATGCGACAGGCCGGGAGGCCAAGCGTGCCATTGAGGCGGCACGCCGTCAGGTGGCGAGGGCGCTGAATGCAGCAGTTCCGCAGGAAATCTACTTTACGGCCGGCGGCTCGGAAAGTGACAACTGGGCCATCAAGGGTGCTGCCTGTGCAAACAGGAAAAAGGGTGATCATGTGATCACGACCGCCATTGAGCACCACGCTGTGCTGCATACCTGTCAGTGGCTGGAAAAGCAGGGCTTCCGGGTGACGTATCTGCCCGTGGATGCGGACGGAAAGGTAAGCGTATCAGATGTGGAAAAGGCGATCACGGATAAGACCATTCTGGTTTCTGTGATGGCGGCGAACAATGAGATCGGCACCCTTCAGCCTATCAAAGAGATCGGTGCGCTGTGCCGGGCCAAAGGCGTGCTGTTCCACACGGATGCAGTGCAGGCAGTTGGGGCGATCCCGCTGGATGTGCAGGGCATGCATATTGATCTGCTTTCTCTGTCGGCCCACAAATTCCATGGTCCAAAGGGTGTAGGTGCGCTGTATGTGCGAAAGGGCGTCCGGCTGGAAAATCTCGTACATGGCGGTGCGCAGGAGCGGGGCTTCCGCGCGGGGACGGAGAATCTCCCGGGCATCGTGGGGCTGGGCAAGGCGATCGAGATGGCCGCAGAGAAGCTGCCGGAGAACGCGGCGCGCATGTCAGCGCTGCGTGACCGCCTGATTGGCGGAATCACCGCGCGCATTCCTGACGTCAGGCTCAACGGTCATCCTGTTGACCGGCTGCCAAACAACTGCAACATGTCCTTCAAGTACATCGAAGGCGAGGCGCTGCTGCTGCGGCTTGATCTGGCGGGCGTTGCCGGATCATCGGGCTCTGCATGCACGTCGGGAACGCTGGATCCAAGTCATGTGCTGCTGGCGATCGGCCTGCCCCATGCGATCGCGCACGGCTCTTTGCGATTGACACTGGGAACTGACACCACCGAAGAAGACATCGACGAGGTTCTGGAGCGACTGCCGCCCATTGTTCAGAGCCTGCGGGCTATGTCGGCCATGAATGCGTCGAATATGCTTTGATCCCGTATTCAGCGGAAGCCTATGGGAGGTGCAGGTATGTATTCGGAGAAAGTCATGGATCACTTTGCCAACCCGCGTAATGTGGGCGATATCGAAAACCCCAGCGGAACGGGAACGGTCGGCAACGCCAAATGCGGAGATATCATGAAGATGGATATCCTGGTGGAGGACGGCGTCCTCGTGGACGTGAAGTTCAAGACCTTCGGCTGCGGCGCGGCGATCGCAACCAGCTCCATGGCGACGGAGTTGGTCAAGGGCAAGACCATCGAGGAAGCCCTTCAGCTGACCAATAAGGCGGTCGCAGAGGCGCTCGATGGCTTACCGCCGGTGAAGATGCACTGTTCGCTGCTGGCGGAGGAAGCGATCCACGCGGCGATTGCGGACTATCAGAAGAAGCAGCAGAAAGATCAGTAAACAAACAGGGCCGTCCGGCGCAGCAATGCCGGGCGGTCCTTGGTATATCAGGGGAATGGGGAGAAACTGTGGATTACGATGCGCCGCTGTCAGGTGCTTGAACTGCCGTAGAGGCGGGATCGGGAATCTCCTGCAGTGCAGATTCGGCTGCTTGCGGATCCTTCAGCCAGTGGCTCTGGTGCAGTGCTTCCTCACGAATGTCGGCAAAATGCTTGTAAAACCTGCAGCCGGTGATGTTGATCAGCAGCGTCAGCATGAATGCCGAAGCCATCATGAGCAGTGTCGCGGCGGTGATGAATCCAGACAGCTGACTGCCGCCCAGCACGGTCGAGGCAACGGTGATGACCAGTGTATAGACCGGAAGGGCCAGAACAAGCGGCGTGGTATAGGGGAACATCAGCCGGATGAAGAACCATTTTCGGCCGCGCATGTGATGCCTGCTCAAACTGACGGCTTGACGCGCGCTAAGGGACGGCATATCTGCCATGATGATGTTTGCCAGCCCGTAGCGGAGCGATGCGCAAAATATCATCACCGCAGCGAACAGCAGGCACAGCAGTATTGCAGCATAGTAGAGGCCGTCTTTTGCACTGGCAAGGTACAGCGTGTCCGTTATCAGGGGGAGCGTGCCAGCGCCGGGAGTGTCCAAAGAACCATCTTGAACGCGGTGAGCAGCTGCAGGACGATGATCCTCAGAGAATTCTGCATCCGGCAGAATATGCTTTGCAGGACGGGCATGGAATCACTCATTCAGATCGTGGGAACAGTATTCGGTGCTTGTTATGAAGCCATCAGCTGAACAGCTGCTCCAGCTCTTCATACTTCTCATGGGTGATCAGCGCGTCCTGCGTGATACCCTTCAGGCGCACGACGTAGGTCCAGCGGCCGTAGGGTGTGATGTTGCTGATGAAGTTCAGGTTGATGATGTAGCTCTTGTGGCAGCGGAAGAAGATGCTGGGGTCAAGGCGCGCCTCGGTTTCCGACAGGGAATCGCTGGTTACATAGCGATCGCCGGTGGAGGTGTAGATGACCGTGGAGCGATCCTCACGCTGTACCAGCACGATGTCCCGGGTATTGACGAAGGACACGCCATCCCGGTGATGAAGCATCAGGCGCCCCGTAGAAATCTTGGGCGCGGCAGCGGGGACAGGCAGGGGAGCTTCGTCCTTATCGGGATTCAGACGATCACGGGCACGCTCAAGCGTCCGGATGACACGATCTACCTTGAAGGGCTTGATCAGATAATCAAAGGCGTAGACTTCAAACGCGTCTCCCATGTACTGATCGTGGGCGGTGGCGAAAATCATGATGATGCCGGGATTCATATCCTGAATGACGCGGGCGGCCTCTACGCCGGTTTTGCCGGGCATTTCCACGTCAAGGAAAACGACCTGCGGATGAAGGTGCTCCACCATCTCCAGCAGTTCCAGACCATCTTTTGCTTCTCCCACAAGGTTGAAGCCCTCCACACGGCTGATCATCTTCCGTTCGATGCGCCGCATGTCCTCGTTGTCGTCGGCAATGATAACCCTGATGTCCTCCATGCTTCTGTCTCCTTCGGCTGATCTGCTCATAAGTATTACGCCTGACAGCGTGATCATGTTTCACATTGGCTGATTTGAAAGGAAAGGGGAGAGGTCGAGAATGAACGACCTCTCCCCGGTTGACGCTGGATATGCTGTGGTCTGTCAGCGGCTTGCCCGGCGCTGGCAGGGGCGGGTAAGTACCTCCTGCATGACGAACGCCTTGACCATGCTGTCGCCTGTCCACTCCAGGGTCAGACCGGATTGCTCCTGCACATCGCCATGATAGCTGCGCATGCCGGCAAGCTGCTCATCGTGGCAGGGATCCTTACCCTCGGTGCTGGCATAACCGGTGCTGCCGGGAAGATCATGCGTGCTGCAGTCGGGCTCAAGGTGCGTGTGAACGCTGATGGCTGCAGGCGTATAGGCTTCTGCAGGGATCATGGGTGTGGGCTGTGCAGCAGGTGCACGCTGCACCTTTGCCGGACTGGAGGATGGGGTAGCGTAGATGGATTTTGCCGCATTCTTCTGCTTCTTGTTTGCGCTGTTGATGGCTGACACCACTGCGACGATCAGCATGATCACGACGCCGATCATATCCTCCATGTCAATCCCTCCCTTCCTTTATGTGTGTGAGCGTTCATTATTTCTTGTCAGTCACGGGGGTCTGCTGGGGCTGGCTGGCCTTGGCGATGGAGTCGCGCATGGTGGTATCGGCGATGGTGTTCTGCATCTGATAGTAATCCATCACGCCCAGCTTGCCTTCACGCAGGGCGGCGGCCATTGCGCGCGGAACCTCTGCCTCGGCTTCGACGACCTTGGCGCGCATCTCCTGCACGCTGGCCTTCATCTCCTGCTCGTGGGCAACGGCCATTGCGCGGCGCTCCTCGGCCTTGGCCTGAGCAATGCGGCGGTCGGCTTCAGCCTGATCCATCATCAGCTGTGCGCCGATGTTGCGGCCAACGTCCACATCCGCGATGTCGATGGACAGGATCTCGTAGGCAGTGCCCGCGTCCAGACCCTTGGCCAGCACGGTACGGCTGATCAGATCGGGATTCTCCAGCACGGCCTTATGGCTCTCGGCGGAGCCGACGGTGGTAACGATGCCTTCGCCGACACGGGCGATGACGGTTTCCTCACCGGCGCCGCCCACCAGACGGCTGATGTCGGTGCGAACGGTTACGCGGGCCTTGGCGCGCAGCTCAATGCCGTCCTTGGCGATGGCTGCGACCACGGGGGTTTCGATGACCTTGGGGGTAACGGACATCTGCACAGCTTCGAAGACATCACGGCCAGCCAGATCGATGGCACATGCCTTCTCAAAGGGCAGGTCGATGTTGGCGCGCTGGGCGGCGATCAGGGCGTTGATGACGTGGTCGACATTACCGCCGGCCAGGAAGTGGGTTTCCAGCTGGCTGATGGTCAGGTTCAGACCTGCCTTGTTGGCCTTGATCATGGGATAGACCAGTCGCTTGGGCTGTACACGGCGGATCTTCATGCCGATCAGGGTCGGAATGGAGACATGAACGCCGCTGGCCAGCGCAGAAATCCACAGGCCCAGGGGCACAAAGGAAAGGAACACGGATACGGCGATGACGGCCAGAATAATGATACCAACAATCAGAACCTCAGTAGGCATAAGTTTTCCTCCCTATCTCTATACAGGCCGCAGTGCAGCGGCGATCTTGTGGTTATACGGCACGGACGAGGATTTTGCTGCCCTCGACCTTGATGATGCGCACCTTTGTACCAGCCTGGATGTAATCTCCTTCGCTGGAGACGTTCAGGCGAACACCCTCGAAATCAGCGATACCGGTAGGACGCAGAACAGTGGTCGTCTGGCCTTCGCGGCCTACGAACACTTCAAGATCCTGTGTGGCGCGATAGCCGGCTTCGTTGCTCTCCGTTTCGTTGTGGATGAGCTTGCTCCGGCTCAGCTTCCCATTTGTGGCGCTTCTCAGTGACATGGATATGGCGATGGCCAGCACAGCCAGCACCACCAACAGCATGCCCAGCGTCGCCACAGCGCCGTGCTCCTTCCATGTCAGCACCAGCGTGATGCATTCCAGGACGATGCCCGAGAAGCCCGGAAGTCCAAACCCCGGCATGAATGCCTCCAGAATCAGCAGTCCGATGCCGACAAGGAAGCAGATGATGATGGGCAGATTTGACGCGATGAACTCAATCATTGGTTTCCCTCCTTTCCCGGCCATGCCGTCAGGATGACTGCTTTTGGCCGCGTTTGGATATTCAGGAGGGCAGCGCCCGCCCGAAGCCGGTCTGACCGGCTTTTCTTGACGCTGACAGTATAGCACAGGCATGAGCCGATTGCCATAGACTTTGCTCCAAAGATACATTTTCGCGTCTCAAATGACAACGCAGCCGGATCAGGGATTCTCCTGCTGTACGGCAGGAGCGGGCAGCTGCTTTTTCAGCGCCTGCAGATCTGCCTGATAGACCTCCTGCAGTGCTCTGTTGTAGATGATGGAGGCTGGATGGTACAGCGGGAACAGGCTGCACTCCATGGTTTGCTTCTCATACGAGACGGTTACGATGGATGCTGCGCCGTGCATGCTGCCGATGACCGCCTTGGGGCCTGCAAGCGCCCGGAGAGCTACATTGCCCAGCGTCACGATCATTCGGGGCTGAACAAGCAGGATTTCCTCGTACAGATAGGGGGTGAAGAGCGCCAGCTCCTCCTTGTTGGGCGGACGATTGGACAGCCGTCCCTTATCGCTGACTTTGGTGGGGCGGATCTTGACGACATTGCTGATGTAGATGTCCTCGCGCTTCAGCCCGACGATTTCCAGAAAGCTGTCGAGATTCTTGCCGGCCTTTCCGACAAAGGGACGGCCCTGCAGCGTTTCCTGCTCGCCCGGCGCTTCTCCGATGAGCATGATGGCAGGGTGGTCTGACTGTCCCTCGCCAAAGACGAGCGTCTTGTCCTCCGCAGGCCACAGGGTCGCGAATCGGTCACTCATTTTCTGATGAAAGCGTTGCATGCAAACCTCCCATGATATAATCCTGAATAAGCCTGTTCAATTAGCATTCCGCATTCTGAGCCGGACATTCCGTGACGGGATACTTCAGCGTCCAAGTCATGCCGTCGGCAGCGCAGGATGCGGCAGGGAATACATCCTGTGCCAGGGGCAGGTATTCAAGAGGATCGGAGATACAGGTGCTGTAATGCGTCAGGATGAGCTGGGCAGCCTCTGCTTCCTTTGCCAGTGCAGCGGCCTCGCGGAAGAGCATGTGATGGTTCCTCAGCGCGAGCGGGAGCTTTTCCTCAGGACCGTACATGCCCTCGAGGATCATCATATCGCATCCGCGCCCCAGCTCAGGGATGGCAGGAACAGGGCGTGTGTCAGTGGCGTAGAGGACGGTGATGCCCTTGCGCGGCGCGCCCAGTACCTGCGAAGGCTCGAAAATCCTGCCGTCTGCGGAGACGGTTTCACCGCGCTGCAGCAGTTTCCAGCAGTGCAGGGGAACACCGAGGGCGCGGGCCTTTTGCGGGTCGAAGGCAGCCGGGCGCGGCAGGTGCAGCCGATACCCAAGGCAGGGGATGCCATGAGCGACGGCAAAGGGCGTGATCTCCAGTCCGATGAGTCGGAATGGCTCACTGTGTCCGTCGATTTCATGCAGCACGACCGGGAAGGAAAGCTGCGGTGCAATGACACGCAGGCCGGTGACCACCTGCGTCAGTCCGACAGGGCCGTAGATATGCAGGGGATCGGTACGAAGGGACTTTGTCAGCGCGAGAAGCATGCCCGGAAGCCCGGAGCAGTGATCGGCATGAAAATGAGTGATCAGGAGGCCGTCAATACACTGAATCCCCCAGCCAAGGCGCTGTACGCCAACCTGCGTGCCTTCGCCGCAGTCGATCAGCAGAGCACGGCCATTGACACGGACATACAGGCTGGACAGCGCGCGGTCGGGCATGGGGATAGTGCCGCCGGTTCCAAGGGTGCACAGGTCGATCATGCAAAGAGCCTCCTGAATACATCAAAGTCGTTCATTGGATGGGGAAAGAGCAGCGTGGGCAAAGGCTGTAACGCGCATGCAGGCCTTGGTGGGAGCTGCGCAGGCGGCGTACAGGCCGATGACTGTACCAGTAAAGCACCGGCCCTGAAACTCAGTGGCAAGGAATCGCGTGGATACGCTGCCAAACGGGATATATGTCCCGCCGCAGCAATACGTAAAGGCAAAGCGATCCTTTCCGGCGGTCAGGCGCAGGCTGATCGTATCTCCGGGCAGAACAGCCTGCGCGACGGTGTGGCATATGTCCTCTGCCTGCAGGGTCAGCGTCAGGCGACGGTCATAGCCCAGCGTACAGGTGATGTGGAACTGCTTGTCCAGACGGATGGCCAGACCGGCTTCATCCCCCTCCTGCTGCGCAGAGAAGGTAAAGGTTACATCCGTCACACAGTCAAAGTCAGCTGGACGAATGGCGGCAAAGGTGGGATTCGGATCCTTCAGTGTGCGGCGGGAGGGGATGAAAAGCATCGCGCCGGGGATACGCTGGTGGCTCGCCATATCCGGACGGCGCAGAAAGATCCATTCGGGTTCCCATTCCGTGCGGGACAGGTCGGGCACGAAAGGGATGGCAGGCTGCTGAGGCGCCCTCAGCGGACCGTTTGCCAGCAGAACAGTTTTCCGTTTGGCGCCGCACATGGGCCAGCCGTCCTGCCACACCACGGGGGTCAGGAAGGTTTCGCGCCCCAGATGCGTCATGGTGCGCCGGGCAAGCCGAACGCCCAGATGCACTGCCCACCAGTTCCCCTGCGCGTCTTCCACGAGGTCGGCATGACCGGCGCACTGCACCTGCCATGTCGGATCGCACATGTTGGTGAGAATCGGATTGAACGGGCAGCTTTCGTAGGGGCCCCACAGGCTGCGGCTGCGGGCGATGGAGGCCATGTGCGTGAAGAATGTGCCGCCCTCAGCGACCAGCAGATAATACCAGCCGCCGATCCTGTACAGATGCGGCGCTTCCAGAAAGTGCGCGCCTGTGCCTGACCACAGCTCGCGGCGCTGCCCGATGACGCGGCCGGTCGATACATCAATCTCGGAGAGGGAGATGGCCTCCCTGCTCGTCAGGGCTTCGTTGGTGCAGTAGTAGGTGTGTCCGTCTTCAAAATAGATGGATGGATCAATGCCGCCGATCTCCGGAAGCCACACGGGAGATGACCATGTACCGGCGGGATCTTCAGCAGTGACGATGAAGTTGCCGTATTTCTCCAGTGTTGCAGTGACGTAGAAAACGCCCTCGTGCCAGCGGATGGTTGGCGCCCACACGCCGCCGGAATCGCCCACCTCCAGCAGGGGAAATTCCTCTGCACGCTGCAGACAGTTGCCAATATGCCGCCAGTTGACAAGATCGCGGCTGTGATAAACGGGCAATCCGGGGAAATACTCAAAGGAGCTGACAACAAGATAAAAATCTTCGCCCACGCGGCAGATGCTGGGATCGGGGTGAAAGCCGCGCAGAATCGGGTTTTCGTATTGCATGGGGAGATCCTCCTGTATCACGATGGCGAGACGGCCAGGAGCTCAGGGCGCGCCTGCATCAGGGCGAACAGCTCGTCGTTGTCGAGATGGTTTTCCATGTTGAGGATGAGCATGATCTGCGCATCCTGAGGCGGATCGATGAACTTGCGCTGCCATTGGAAGAAGTGGGGGCCGTCGCCGTTGTTGCGCAGGACGCCCATGTACATGCTCATCAGCCAGGCGGACTGCTTCACATCGGCCTGACAGTCGTTGGCATAGTACAGACGCCACCTACCGTGCTCACGGTCACGCATGGCCCGGTCTGCGGCGAGATAGGAGGCCTTTGCCTGTCCGGCGTGGAAAAAGGCGTGCAGCCAGTCGCCCTCCAGGGCAAGGAGCAGGCTGTCCATGGCATGAATGCTGCCCTGGAAGGTTTTCATCATTAGCTCGGCCTGCATGGCAATGGTGTCCTGCAGGAGGGTCGCGCCGGGGTCTGACATGTCGAGCATCGCCCGATGGCAGGTGCGAAGAACGGCGGCGTAATTTGCCGCGCCCTGCAGGCATTTGCCGCGATACCATTCGATCTGTTCGCGGAGTGTGGGGGCGTCGACGGCCCATTTCATGCCGGGGGCGGGGGAAGATGGGCTTTTCATCCACTGGGAAACGAGCATACGGGCGCAGTGGTTGGCAAATTGTTCTCCGGCATGTTCATCTTCCCGTTCTCCGTATGGCAGGGCGTTTTTATACCATGCGCGGAAGCAATCAGCAGCAAGGTCTGCGTTGTCTGACCCGTAATAGCGGGTGCAGTAGGCTTGCAGATGGGCTGCCGGATCAACGTTGCCCTCGCGCCACAACTCGGCGATCAGGTCAAGGGTGTACACATGGGGCTTGACGTTGGAACAGTTGATGATCCAGTAATCTTTCACACCCAGGGAAAGCGCTTCTGTCAGCTCCCGGCAGATGAATTCCGGAGGATTGGACAGCATGGTCATCTGGCTGGCCGCCTGCAGATCGTAGAAGGAAGCGTGATAATACAGTCCGTGCGCACCGGCGGCTCCTGCGCGGGGCAATGCACGGATACGGGGATTATGATTGCCCTGACGGCGGGTTACCATCTTGCCGTAGCCGTTGTCCGCCCAAATTTTGATCACGTCCTTCGGCAGATCCAGATATCCCTGCTGATAAAGCTCCATGGATTCGCCGTAAAGATTGGTGCAGCAGGGGGCTTCGGGGACATTTGCCTTGACCAGATCGTACTGCTGCCGGATGAGCCTCGACATAAGCGCGCCGCGGCTCTCCGGCGTGGCATACTGCGGATCGTCTGCCCAGAAGGGGCGGTCGCCCTGACCGCGGAAACCGAGGTTATATACGGTGGGACGGGATTTCTGCTTATCCACGGCTTCCTGCCACAGACCTTCAAAAAGGCCGGGATGTTCGGCATAGGAGGGCGTGAGGTCGGGGTAGGCCCGCAGGAACATCCTTGCGCCCAGCGGCTCGGCATGATGGTGGGTAATGTACAGGCCGTATTCGGCGGCCAGCGTATCATAGATATGGGCGTTGCGATCCGTGCCGGGAATAACCAGATTCCCGCCCAGGCGCAGCAGCGCTTCGAAGACCATCTCCCAGGGCTTGTCCTTGCTGCCGTCCAGGGACCAGGTGTGGAGCAGCACCTCGTCATTGATGAACCATCCGCGATAGCGCACGGCACAGGGCTTTGACGCAGCTGTCCAACCGGAAGGTACAGCGTACCCGGCGAGGGGCCGGAGGGACTGGTCATTCCAGAACCAGAAGGGGTTCACGCCCAGAAGATCATGGCTGATGCGGTACAATCCGTACACGAAGCCCAGCGCGTCCCCTGCCTGCAGAAGAATATCATCTCCTGCGGAAAGCAGGTAGGCCTCCGGGGGAAGCTCAGTTTGCTGAAGACGGATATCGGTTCCCGTTGAGCCTCCGGGCAGGCAGAGGGCTTTGATATCCCGCTGCAGCGCCGCTGCGGCCCGTTTGACCGGCGGAAGCTCGGGAATGCCGAGAATTCGTGTGCTTCGGGTGATCATCATGGGGGGACCTCCTGAAAAGAGATGCGTGAAAATGCTTGCTACAAATATATCATAAACAGACGGGGCTTGACAAGAATGACGGGAACTTTCGTAAGGCTGCTGAAGGATAAAAAACAGGAAGACCGCCTGAGCGCGGCCTTCCTTGCGGACTGTATGAGTGTTATTTGAGCCTGCGCAGTTCCCGGACCAAACGCGGTGCGATCAGCAGGCCCAGCGCGATGCAGATGATGCATTCGGGCAGCAGATAGGTGCCGTTATACACGATGGAATAAACCGCCGGATTCCAGCCCTCGGGAGCATACATGCCGTAATACACATACCCGGAGGTGAAGGAGGCGAGGAAGCGGCCGAAGCAGCCCAGCACGAAGCCGAGCGTCAGACTGAGTTTCTGGTTGTCCAGCTTGCCGAAAAGGCCAGCAAGGCCCAACAGACCAAAGGCGATGGGATAGTCCAGCAGATTCGGAATGGCGCCAAGGGCTGCAAAGCGCATACCGTCCAGCAGGTACTGCATCACGCCGTAGAGCGCGCCCAGCGTCAGGCCGGGAAGCGTTCCATAGCAGTAAGCAAAGAGCAGCAGCGGCAGCATGCTGGCCGGGGTGATGGCGCCGCCCATGGGCATGGTCCAGAGCTTGATCAGGCTCAGCACGGATGCAAGGGCCATGCACATCGCGCCCACAGACATGGTGCGGGCTGTCCAGAAGGTTTTGCCGCTGCTGCGCAGGCTCCGGTAGGCAAGGAAGCCGCCTGCAAGCAGTGCGATCATCAGCAGCCAGCCCCAACCGGGGACTTCTGCGACGCTTTCAAAGGCCGTGTCGAACCACGTCTGAGCGATCTCTTCGGCGTGGGCAACGGGAATCAGGTTGAACATGGGATACTCCTCCTTTGCGACGCATCCTTTCGGGTATGAAAACCCGCGCAAATGAAAAACCCGCGTATGCAACGCGGGAAAGCAGGATGGTCACAAAGGCGTCATCTGCGAAAGTTCGCGGGCTTTCACAGCTGCCTGTCTGACCGACATGCCGGATGCATCAGCTGCTGCGCCCGGACATGCTCCGCTTCCCTACGGTAGGATGACCTACACAGGTTCCAAGGGTCGAGCGTCTTGCTCTCTCAGCAGCCGCGCACAGTCGTACCGGCCGCACCCCCAGCGGTGGATGCGATTTTCAACAGTATTATAGCATAGCGGATGGATTTGTCAATCCGAATGTGTAAATTTTGCAAAGACTATCGCCATATGACGGATTTTGCGGTACAATAGAGATGAGAATGAAGAAAAACGGAGGTTCGGCGTATGCATCACTTTTTTGCCTATGTATCCCGCCTGCGGTATATCCGCCGATGGGGACTGATGCGCTCGGTCATGCCGGAGAACGACGCGGAGCATTCCCTGCAGGTGGCGATGATTGCTCACGCCATCGCGGTGATGGGCCGGGACCGCTATGGGCGGGACTGCAATCCGGAGCACATTCTGGCGCTGGGGGTATATCATGACGTGTCGGAGGTGATCACCGGCGATATGCCCACGCCTGTCAAATATCACAGCCGGGAGCTCCGCAGCGCCTATAAGGATGTGGAAGCCATGGCCAATGGGCGGCTGCTGACCATGCTGCCGGAGGGGATGCAGTCTGCATTCGCGCCGTATCTGAGCGAAGGGAAGGACTATGATCACCGCATCGTCAAGGCGGCAGACAGCATCAGTGCGTACCTGAAATGCATGGAGGAGAAACGGGCCGGAAACCACGAGTTCGACGCTGCGGGCGAGGTGATCAGGGCTGGCCTGATGGAGATCGAATTACCTGAGGTACAGGACTTCATCACGACCTTCGTACCCTCTTTTAACCTGTCGCTGGACGAGCTGAATCAGCCGGGAGGGACGCAGGCATGAAGCTCGGCATGAGCAGCGCGGCTTTTTACGCCCGGTTTGAAACCGAGGAAGCCGCCGCACATCTGGGCGACTTCGGGCTGGATACCTGCGAGGTGTTTCTGGAAACGCCGTCGGAGTATACGGCGGATTTCGGACGTATGGTGCGGGAGAAGCTGAAGGGGCTCCATTGCACATCGGTCCATCCCCTGGGGACGCAGTTTGAGCAGCAGCTGTTCGGGCGTTCCCTGCGGCAGGTGGAGGACGCGTTTTCTGTGTTCACAGGCGTTTGTGATGCTGGACAGGCGGCCGGAGCGAAATACTACGTGTTTCACGGGCCGTTCGGCGTGCATGGACGGCTGAAGCCGGAAAATATCCATCGCCTGCAGGATGCATTTGGGCGGATGCAGCAGATTGCCCGTACCCGTGGGATGACGGTCCTGTGGGAGAATGTGCACTGGTGTGCGCTGCGGGAGATGGAGGATGTGCGGACGCTTGTGCGGCTGCTGCCGGAAATCGGCTTTGTACTGGATGTGAAGCAGGCGTATCGGGCGGGCGTGTCACCATTTGATATGCTGGACGCGATGGGCGATCGGGTGCGTCATGTACATGTGCTGGATACTGCCAGGGACGGAAGTCTGTGCCTGCCGGGACAGGGGACGTTCGACTGGCTCCGGCTGATTCGTCAGCTGCAGCGGCAGGGCTATGACGGCGCGGTCATTCTGGAGCCCTATGAAGCGCAGGCGAAGGATGAAGCCGCGCTGCGCGGGAGTCTTGATTTTCTGCGCAGAAGCCTGCAGGGATGACATGGCAGATGTTTGTGCCTCAAAGGGGACAATCCGGTTGCAATTTGTCATAAGGCGCGGTATAATAGCTGTAATTGTATGTTTATGTAACCGCAAGGAGGAATACACCATGAACCTGATGAAGAAGCTGACAGCGCTGCTGCTGGCGCTGACGATGCTGCTGAGCGTGCCTGCGCTGGCGGAAGAGGAAACGGAGGCACTGCCGGATCAGATTGACGTGAGCAGCGACAGCGTTGTGGTTGTGGATGGCGTGGCCATCAATGAGGAAGGCGAGGAAATCGAGGGCTTCGAGATTCCGGAGGAGCTGGAAGAGATTGTTGAAATCCTCGATGCGGAGATCGATGATACCGTTGATCCCCAGGCGCTGGAAATCAATGAAAAGCTGCCCGACAATGTCATCAACATCCTGCTGATCGGCATTGACAGCCGCTCCACCGAGATTGAGGAGCATACCCAGCATGGCGACGTGCAGATCATCGTATCCATCAACAAGGACGATGGCTCCATCAAGCTGACCTCTGTCCTGCGCGATCTGTATGTGACCATCCCCGGCTACAAGAGCAAGAACCGCATCAACGTGGCTTATCAGCGCGGCGGCGGTCAGCTGGCGATGCGCACCATCAACCACAACTTCGATATGAATATCGAGAAGTACATCGTCATCAACTTCTATGGCCTTGCGTCCATCATCGACAGCCTTGGCGGCATCGACATCGAGCTGACCAAGCAGGAGGCCAGCGCAATCAACGCTTATATCAAGAAGCATCCGCCGCGCTATGACAATCAGGATGACGATTATGAACGCGTACCGCTGGAGAAGGTCAAGGGTGTGCAGCACCTGGACGGTATTCAGGCGGTCATGTATGCCCGTCTGCGTTCAATTGACAACGATTTTGCCCGTTCTGCCCGTCAGCGTCACCTGCTGGAGCTGCTGCTGAAGAAGGTCACCGAGGGCGGCATGGACTTTGATAAGCTTTTCAAGCTTCTGGAGACCTGCCTGCCCTATGCCAAGACAAACATGAGCCTGAGTGATATGGGCAGTCTGGCCATGACCGTGCTGCAGAGCGGCCTGCTGGAACGCGCGGCAAACGGCGAATCCCTCCTGGAGCAAAACCGCATCCCCATGGACGATACCTGGAAGTATGACACCACCAGCGGTGGCGCGAGCGTCGTGGTGTTCCGCACCACCAAGCGTCACACGGAGAATATCCAGAAGCTGCATGAGTTCGTCTACGGCGAGTATTATCCGGCAGATTGATCAGCAGCAGAAGATTGTGCAAGGCACCCACAGCAACAAAGGGCTGTGGGTGTTCTTGTCCTTTAAGAGGGGAGCGAAAGAGCATGTCCGACTATTGCAGCCAGAACAAGCTGGCATGGGAATACGACGCGTATGCATTCTGGTGCAGACAGATGGGAGAGCCTGCAGACCGGGCGAGGCAGATTGCTGCTGATCCGGCGAGGGCGTTGAGACGCTATGCTGACTATATCGGTCCCTGTGAGGGGATTCGCATCGCCAATATCTGCGGCTCCTGCGGTAAAAAGGCAGTGCCGCTGGCTGTTCTTGGCGCAGAAGTGACGGTGTTTGATATTTCCCGGGATAATCAGCGCTATGCATTGGAGCTGGCGGAGGCCTGCGGCGTGAGGATTGATTATCAGCTGTGCGATGTGCTGAAAATCGATCTGGAGCAGTACGGCGGATTGTTTGACGTCGTGTTCATGGAGGGCGGCGTACTGCATTATTTCCATGATCCCGATCAGTTCATGAGGATCATGCATGGGCTTTTGAAGCCTGGCGGAAAGATGGTCTGCAGCGATTTTCATCCCTTTACGAAGGTGCTGGATACGCTGAAGCTGCAGCAGCCCGTGATGAGCTATTTTTTCTCCGAGGTTTTCCAGGGAGAGATGGCGCATGCACGGTTTTACGATGAGGAGACCCGGAAGATGTTTCCCAAGTGCAGCTACCGGAAGTATACATTCAGCGAGATGATCAATGCAGTGATCGGTGCTGGCTTTGTATTCCGGCGGCTGGATGAACATCCGGCGTGGGATAATCCGGACGTGCCGGGCGAGTTCACGATGATCGCAGATAAGCCATGTTCATGCTGTGATGCATGAAGAAAACCCAAGGCATGCAGTGTGCCTTGGGTTTTCCTGTATGAGCGGGTATCACTTTTTTGCGGTGCTTGCTGCCCATTTCAGCACTGCGGCAGCGGCAGACTTTGTCATGCCGGGTACAGACAGCAGCTGCTCTTCCGTTGCCTCGCGGATGGCCTTGAGCGATCCGAGCTTTGTCAGCAGTGCTTTTCTGCGCTTAGGGCCGATGCCGGGAATGTCCTCCAGCTGACTGTGAATGCTGGCCTTGCCGCGTAATCCGCGGTGATGGGTGATGCAGAAGCGGTGTGCTTCGTCGCGAACGCGCTGGATCAGGTGCAGCTCCGGGGTGTGGTGATCCAGCAGAATCGGCTCCTCGCGGTCGGGCAGGAAAATCTCCTCCTGCTTCTTGGCCAGACCGAACATCGCAACCTCCGCTCCCATGTCCAGCAGCGCCTGACGGGCAAAGCGCAGCTGCTGCGGGCCGCCGTCGATGAGCACAAGATCAGGCAGATCGCTGAATTTTCCGCCTTTTGCAGGGAGACCGGCTGCCTCACGTTCCGCTTTTTCCTTCAAGCCATGTTCAAAGCGGCGGCCCAGCACTTCGTTCAGGGAGGCAAAGTCATTTGCGCCTTCGACCGTTTTAATCCGGAAGTGACGGTATTCCTTCCGGGCGGGTTCGCCGTCGATAAAGACAACCATGCTGGCGACGCTCAGTACGCCTTGCGTGTTGGATATGTCATAGCCCTCGATACGGCGTGGCGGTTCAGGGAGCCCCAGAGCACGCCCCAGCGCGGCGGCTGCACCTGTGGTGCGTTCCTCGCGGATGCTGGCGCGGGCATTTCGCTTCTGCAGTGCATCGGCGGCGTTCTTAGCAGCCAGAAGGATCAGATCATGCTTTTCGCCGCGTTTGGGCGTCGCGAGTGTCACGGCGCTGCCCTTTTGCTGACGGAGCCATTGCTCCAGCTGCTCGCGGCTATTGTCGGGCAGCGCCTGAACCAGCACATTGCGGGGAATCAGGTTTCCGTCCTCATAATACTGCGTCAGGAATTCTGCCAGCACTTCGCCGGGCTCTTCGCTTCCCTCGCGGGGCAGAGCAAAGTGATCGCCGCCGATCATGCGTCCGCCGCGCACATAGAAGATATGCACCATTGCATCCAGGCCGTCCTGCGCCAGCGCGATGATATCCTGCTCGCTGCGCTCAGTACGGATGGCAATCTGACGCTCCATCAGGCCTTCGATGTCGCGGATCTTGTCGCGCAGGGCTGCTGCGCGCTCGTACTGCATCTTTTCGGCGCAGGCCATCATGTCCCGCTGAAGCACCTTCAGCACCTGCTGATAATCCCCGCCGAGGAAGGCCAGCACGCCGTCCATCATGTCCCAGTAGGCTTCTTCGGTACACTTGCCGGCGCAGGGAGCCATGCATTTCCCAATTTCATAATTGACACAGGGGCGGCAGGGCGTTTTCAGCGGCAGCTCCTTGCGGCAGGTGCGCAGGGGGAACACGCCGCGGACAGCCTCGATGACCTGACGGACAGCGGTTGCGCCGATATATGGACCGAAGTATTTCGCGCCGTCCTTCAGCTGCCCGGGCTCCATGCGGCGGGCCAGTTCCAGACGGGGGAAGGGTTCCTTCAGGTTCACGCGAAGATACGGATAATGCTTATCATCCTTGAGGAGGATGTTGTAGTGCGGCTTGTGCAGCTTGATGAGGTTGCATTCCAGACACAGGGCCTCCAGATTTGAATCGCACAGGAGAATATCGAAATCCGCGATGTTTGAAATCATAGCCGCGACCTTCGGCGTATGATCCGTATCACGGAAATAGGATCGCACACGGTTTTTGAGGTTTACCGCCTTGCCGACGTAGATGATCGTACCCTCCGCGTCCTTCATCAGGTAGCAGCCGGGTGATTCAGGCAGCATGGCGATTTTGGTTTCCAGCGTTTCGCCCCAGTCAATGCGCGCCATGGCGGTCACCGTCCTTTCTTGTGAAGATATTATACGGGAAGTGGCGCGGGAAGTCAATGTCGAGGGATGCAGGAGGAACGCATAACAAAAAAGTCCGTACCTGCAAAGGCAAGTACGGACATAAGCGGTATTACGGGGTGCCGATGACAGCCTCGATGGCAGCAACCATGTCGTGCAGGGGCTTGTCGGTGAGGTCAGCGTCGGTGTAGTCATAGACGCACAGCTCGCAGATATTGGGGCAGATCACGTAGCAGGCGGAGTTGACGGCGCTCCAAGGGGTCACAAAGTCCAGGAATTCGGACTGGTTGGAGCGGGCGAAGTAGCCCAGATTCTGCAGCGCCACGCCCTCTGCGGTCAGTGCTTCGACTGCGCCCTGTGCGTACAGCAGGTAAGCCTGCTCGTAATCGGGCTCGCCGATGTAGGCGATGGTGGTGTAGCCGGTGCTCTCGTCGGTGGTGACGGTAAACAGGTCGGTCTTCTCCGCGAGCTTGTCCTGATTGGAGATGATGTGCGCCAGCATCTTCGCATCAGGTGCGTTGCTGATCTCGATCGTACCGGAGGCAAACTTGTCATATGCCGTCTTGCCCGCGACGCACAGCAGGATCACCGCGACCACGATGATCACCCATACCCATACAGAAACCTTGCGCTTGCTCTTTGCCATTTGAATCGCTTCCTTTCTTTAGAGAAACAGATTTATTGGGAACAAAGTGGGGGAGAAGGATCAATCCTTCATGTTGGCGTCCTCCAGGGTGGAGGGAATATCATGCCACAGGACAGCCTCCACGCGGCCTACGATCATATCGCGGGGGATCGGACCGACGCGGTAAGAGCGGCTGTCGTTGGAGTTGTTGCGGTTGTCGCCCATGCAGAAGTAATACCCTTCCGGCACAGTGACCGGGCCGAATTCGCTGATCATACGTTCATGCAGGAACTTTTCCTCGTACTTCACGCCGTTGACATACAGATGGCCTCCGGTGATCTGTACCGTATCGCCGGGCAGGCCGACTACGCGCTTGACGAAATTCGTATTGCCGCGGTCAGGGAAGCGGCATACCACCACATCAAACCGTTCCGGATTGCCGCCTACATTGAAGTAGGTGCCGATGTTCGTAAAGGGGATGCCGAAGAAGGAAGAGCCATAGGCTGTTTTGGAAACGTACATGATTTCGCCGTGATGCAGCGTGGGGTACATGCTGTCGCCATCAACGCGCACAGGCTCAAAGATGAACGAGCGCACCACGAAGGCGATCACCACGGCGACCAGCAGCGTCACGATCCATTCGGTGAGCTCCTGCTTCAAGGTCTTCTTGGGCTTGTCCTTCTTGTTGGAGGCCTTGGGTGCCTCTGCCGGAGCGGATTGCTTGACTTCGATCTCAATGTCGGACATAAGGGGTCATAACCTCGCTTTCGTTTTCATGCAGATTTGCGCCGGAGCGTCATCATTGTAACGAATGAGCGCACAAAAACCATGCATGACAATTCATGTTTGTTTATGCGTCGCCGTTGAGCCAGAAGGCGGGCTTGACGAAGGCGGTTTCTGTGTCGGCGTCAATGTCCATGACCATGAGGCTCTTTTCACCGGTAATGCGCTTCTTGACGGGCTTGGCGGTGGACATCACGAAGGTCATGCCCACGACGGTCACGCCGAACTCGCGCATCAGATCCACCATGCCCTTGGCTGTGCCGCCGCCCTTGAGGAAATCGTCGACAATCAGACAGCGCTGGCCTTCCTTCACCGAGCGGCGGGAGAGACTCATCGTTTCGATGCTGCCGGAGCCGGAAACGTAGTTGATGTTCACCGCACTGCCCTCATATACCTTGGAGGAACGGCGGGCAATCACCAGCGGCACGCCCAGTGCATTGGCCGTGGCAAAGGCAACGGGGATGCCCTTGGTTTCCATCGTCAGCACGAAATCGGGCGCCTGACTGTAATACTCCGTTGCCATGATTTCACCCATGGTGCCCACGATATCGGGGGTGGACAGGATGTCGGAATAATACAGGAAGCCGCCGGGCAGCACGCGCTCTGCCCCGGAAAGACGCTGACACAATTCGCCTACGAATCTGCGGGCCTCGGGACGCTTGACCTTCGTGCGGTAGCGTACGCCGCCGGCTGCACCCGTCACCGTCTCCAATTCGCCCAGACCGAACTGGCTGACCACGTCTCGCAGGATATCAATGTCCTCGCTCATGGTGGATTTGGCGGCTCCGAACAGCTCGCAGAAATGGGAAAGGGTGAAAATCTTGTTCGGAGAACCGGAGAGAATCTTCATCATGGCGCTCATGCGCTCGTTGCGGCGGATCTTTTCCACGGGTATACGCTCCTTTTGTGCTGTGGCGTGCAGGATTGGGATTTGGCGGTCTGTCCTTCGGGGATGTCAAGTCCCTGCAGGATAAATCCTGCCCATTATAGCACAAATCCGCGAATGATGGAAGATGCTTTTTGCTGAAATGTTCGTGAATTTTGTGTTCTTTCTGTTTTATTTAGCCATCAGCTGCTTCAGCAGGATGGAGGCATTGCTGTCCTCCATGAAGACGTTGGTTTTCATGACGGACAGGTCGCGGGTGGGCTCTGTGCCGTAGAGGACTTTGTCGCAGTAATCAAGGATCAGCTCCATGTCGCTTTTCAGGATGGCATGACCGGAGAGATGGACGATCATGTTGTTCTGGTCGCCTGCGCCCAGAACATCCCAGGCAGGCTGTGCGCCGACAAAGGCCATCGTCTGTCCCTCGACATTGTTCCATTCCTCGCTCAGCACGCCGGTGATGATGATCATGTGGCGCTCCGGGTCGGCTGTGAGGGCGGCGAGCATGTGCTGGTCAAAGGGCGTCTGATACATGTCGGTGAAGCGGCGGAAGTTGCCGCAGTACCAGTGATATGCCCCTTCGGCCAGCATGTTGCCCCAGCTTTCGCAGGTTCCGTTGGTCCACAGGCCGCTGCCGTCGGCATTCCGGTAGCCAAGGCTGGTCAGATCATAGGTTTTGCCGGCGCTGGAATAGCGCAGCATGCCCAGACCGCCTGCGCCGGAGCAGGAAGGAATGACCACCTTGATCCGCTCCTCATATGCGCCGGCCACCGCAACAGACTTGCCAAAGCGGGACACGCCGCCCACAAGGCTGTATACCGGATTGATATTCAGCTCGGCGCCTGCGCCCATCTCGAGCGCGTCGATGATCTTCGATATGCCCCAGGTCCAGGCGACCAGCGCACCGGTCTGCGTCTTGTAATGCTCTGCGTAGGGGTACAGGGTATAGAATGCGCCGGTGCGGCTGCTGTCATCCGAGGCAACGGCGTAGGGCGAATAGCCGAAGCCTGCATAGCCGCGGCTGACAGCATACTTTACCACATCGCTCACGCCCCACCAGCTGTATTCAACATAATAGGGCCAGCCGCCCTCGGGGGCATTGCCCTCCGGCAGCAGGAAGGGGACGTGCAGCTGCACGGCTTTGCCGTCTTTTTCGACGTGAATGGTCAGCAGGCTGTCACTGATGGTGTAGGAGATGGTTTCGCCCGTGCCGTCGGGCAGGTAACCGTACATATAGTATTCATAGAGTCCCTTGATTTCCGCGCGCCGCTTGGCCCAGTCTTCGGCCGTCCGGACAGGCGTGCCGTCGGCGAATGTCATCAGGTCGGGCAGGGCGGCGACGTAAAGAAGCTGCTCCGGCGGGGTATAGGGGCTGCCGTCGTCAAGGCTGTTCAGTGCATCTGACAGAGCGGTGAAGGCTGCGTCAAGCTCGGCTTGCGACGCGGCGGGAGCATAGGCGAGGGCTTTGGCAGCAGAAAGGGGCGCGTCGACGCTGCTGCCGTTGACATACAGGGTCAGATCGCGTGCCTCGGCCTTTTCGATGGCCAGTCGCAGGGCATAGGGATATGCGGGAGTCTGGGCGGCGTCTGGGCGGCCTGTCAGCTCCAATGTGCCGAAGAGAGCTGTGTTCTGGTATGCAAGACCGGTTGTGTCATGCAGGCAGGGCGCGGCACTTCGCTGGCCGTTCCGGCAGACGTTCAGCTGTACGTCAAAGCCGACCACATGGCCGTTTGCAGGCTTGATGACCGCCCATTCCCATGCGCATTCGACGGCATAGCCCGTATCCGTCACCTTTGCGGCAGTATACCAGCGGCTCTCGCTGCCGCTGTCCACGCTTCGGTAGTTGGAGAAGGACACGCGGGTGTGCATGTCATCCTGCTGATAATAGGTGGTCCGGTTGCAGCGCTCGTCAAGGAAGAGCTCGACGCTGTCCTGCATGTAGGGGGCGGCAGCGCTTTCGTCCAGTGTCGGGTCTGTAACCACAGCCAGAAGATACAGGGCCTTGTCGTCCCACAGGATGCGGATCTTTGCTGAGGAGCCGCCAGCGGCCAGATCGTATTCCGGAGTGTCGGACCAGCAGCTGTCTGTGTCTGCGTCCACCACAGGCGTACCCCAATTTGCAATGAAGGGAATGTCCGCTTCGGCACAGGCGACGCTGGTCAGCGTGCAGAGAAGCAGGATGCAGAGCAGGAACATCTTCATCATCATGAACCTCCTTGGTGGGGAAGTGCGTCGTTCAGGGCTTCGAGGACGAAAGCCCGTATATCGGCGCATACATCGGGCCAGCGCGCGGCGCTGCAGCGGGCAAGATGCTCATCAGGCAGGGACATCATCAGATCAATGGAAGGGGTGACAGGATCATCCGTCAGGGTCAGGAGCCAGTCGTCCACGCCGCACTGCCGCACTGCATCCGGGCTGGAGAGCGTCGGCATGGGCAGCGACGGATCATAGGCAGAGGTCAGATGCGCCAGCACCGTGCTGTATATGATCTGCACGCAGCTGCGCCAGCGCTCGGGCAGGAGCGTCAGGTGATGGCCTGTCGGCATGTAGAGCATCAGATCCATGAGGGTTGCAGCTTTGTCCAGCAGACGCAGGTGGATGCACATGCGGCCGTCGGGAAGGGTGAAGGATTCCGCCGGGGCCATCTGCTCGGTCTGAAAGCGCTTCTTCCATTCATCTGCGCAGGCGTCGATGACGGCACGGCGGCTGGCGGGAATGCGCCGCTCAAAGCTGTCGAGAATGTAATCTCCTTCGCCGGTCAGTTCGATCAGGTGTCCCAGAGGATGGGCACGCATGGAGATCTGCCCCTGCTGCTCCATTTCAGCCAGCGCGAGCTGCATGGTGATATAATTCATCAGGTCGCTCTCGGCCATGGCCTGCAGCAGCTGCATGTTGGTTACCGGCCCGAGGCGGCGCAGGGCATAAAGGATGACGAGCCGGTTTTCCGTTTCGGGAATGTGCTTGCGTTCCATAATGATATGACGCTCCCATCTTGTTTCTGCCTCTTTAGATTAGACGCGCGGACGCGTATTCCTGCCGGCACAAAGAAAATCCCCTGCGCCGCAAGGCACAGAGGATGAATGTCGTTCAGTATGGGCGGTCACAGGAAGCAGATCCTGTTCCGCATGGGGACGAGATCAGGCGATGAAAGGCTTGAGCTCGTTCAGCAGGTCGTCGCAGTCTTCGGAGTAGATCTCCATGGTCACAGGCTTGGACCAGTCCAGGGAGAAGATGCCCAGAATGGACTTCGCGTCAACCACGTGGCGGCCGCTGCGCAGGTCCATGTCGTAGGGGTAGGCGCCGACGATCTGCACAAGCTTGGAGCCGTCAGTCATCAGATTCAGCTTGATGTTTACGGACCTCATTGGGAAGCACCTCCTAATTTCTTGGTACGCGTAAAGTATACTATTTTTCTAAGAAAAATGCAAGGGGCAGATGATAAAGAATTTTTAATAGGTCTGTGAACGTCGGCGTAAAAAGGGCATTCCATTTTGGGCAAAACAGTGATATACTAAATAAATCTATGAAAAAAGTTTTGCGGAGAAATCCGGCAGGGAGGTGACGGCATGGAGCAGGTGGAGGCAAGCGTCCTGGGAACGATCTACCGGAACGAGGAAAATGGCTATTCTGTCCTGACGGCACGGGAGGGCCGGCGGGAGATCACCATCGTGGGAACGCTGCCGGAGCTTTCGCCGGGAGAGCAGGCCGTCTTTTCCGGCGAATGGACGGAGCACCCGCAGTATGGCCGGCAGCTCAGATGCACCGGCTGCGTGCTGCAAAAGCCCACGACGCTGCTGGGCATCGAGCGCTATCTGGGCAGCGGACTGATCCACGGTGTGGGCCCCAGCACGGCGAAGATGATTGTCGCCCACTTTGGCGAGGAGACGCTGACCATCCTGTCCGAACACCCGGAGCGGCTGCAGGAGGTGCCCAAGATGGGCCGGAAACGCTGGAAGCAGATTGCCGAAAGCTACCGGGAACAGCAGGGCGCCCGGGAAGCGATGGTGTTCCTGCAGTCCTATGGTATTCCGGCGACGATGGCGGTCAAGATCAGCAAGCTCTATGGAGAGCGTACCCCTGCGGTGATCCGGGAAAATCCGTACCGGCTCTGCGAGGAGCTGGAGGGCGTGGGCTTCCTGACGGCAGACCGCATCGGAACGGCGCTGGGCGTACCGCCGGACAGCGAGGGACGCATCGTGTCAGCGCTTAAATATGTATTGAAGGAAACCGCTGCGTCACAGGGGCATGTGTACCTGCCCCGACAGGAGCTGGTGAGCCGTGCCAGCCAGCTGCTGCGGGTGGAAGGGGATCTGATTGAGCATCAGCTGATCCGTATGTGTCTGCTGCGCGAGCTGGTGCAGGCAGGTGACGAAGGCGCGGAGAGAATCTACCTGCCGCAGTTTGACAGTGCAGAAAGGGAGGTTGCCACCCGGCTGTGCGAGCTGATGGCGGCATTGGCGCCGTGTAGGAGCGCGGGCGCGGACGAAGACATCGACTGCTTTGAGCGCACGCGCGGCATCCGCTTCAGTCAGCGGCAGCGTGAGGCCATCCTTGCTGCGCTGGAGCAGGGCGTGCTGGTGATCACCGGCGGCCCCGGCACGGGCAAGACAACCATTATCAACTGCATCATCAGCCTGCTGGCCCGCGAGGGCGAGGTGGTGCTGTGCGCGCCCACGGGCCGTGCGGCAAAGCGAATGACGGAAGCAACGGGCGTGGAGGCCAAGACCATTCACCGTCTGCTGGAATATGGCGGTGATGAAGGGCAGTTCGCCCGCAATCAGGAGAATCCCATCGAGGGCGACTGCGTGATCGTTGACGAGGTGTCCATGGTGGACATGCTGCTGATGCGCTCTCTCCTTAGGGCCATTGAGCCCGGCACGCGCCTGATCCTCGTGGGCGATGCAGACCAGCTGCCTTCCGTCGGCGCGGGCAATGTGCTGGGAGACATCCTGCAAAGCGGAGCGGTACCGGCCTGTATGCTGACGGACATCTTCCGGCAGGGTGAGACGAGCCGGATTGTCGTCAACGCGCACCGCATCAACCATGGAGAAATGCCCCTTCTCAACGAAAAGGGGACGGATTTCTTCTTCGAACGGAAGTACCAGTTTAACGAGGCTGCGTCGACCATCGTGTCGCTGGTGACGCAGCGGCTGCCGAAATTCCTGAAGTATGCGCCTGATGAGACGGCGGCTATGGCCATACGCAGCATTCAGGTGCTGGCGCCGGCAAAGAAGGGTGAATGCGGGGTGATCATCCTCAACCAGATGCTGCAGCAGGCCCTCAACCCTCCCGGAAGGGACAAGCCCTCCCTGCAGTACGGCGAGACGATCTTTCGTCTGGGCGACAAGGTTATGCAGACCAAGAACGACTACCAGCTGGAATGGAGGCGCGAGACAGCCGCCGGCTGGGAGGACGGAACCGGCGTATTCAACGGCGACGTGGGCTTTATCACGGATGTGGATATTGAAGAGCATGCGCTGACCGTCCGTTTTGACGAGGAAAAGGATGCCGTTTATACGGCCCAGCAGCTTGAAAATCTTGACCTGGCATATTGCCTGAGCGTCCACAAAAGTCAGGGCAGCGAGTTCCCGGTGGTGGTGATGCCTGTGGTGGGCGGTCCTCCGATGCTCCTGACACGCAATCTGTTTTATACAGCCCTGACCCGTGCACGGTCTTTGGTGGTGCTTGTGGGCAGGGAAGATGTTGTCCGCCTGATGGTGGAGAACGATCATATTCTGAAGCGATATACCACACTGTCCCAGCGGCTGCAGCAGGTTGCAGCATTGCTCCCGCGATGACATGAATGATGGAGGAAACAAACTGATGAAGCGAATGACTTTGCTGGTAATGCTGGCGCTTCTGCTGCTCCTGCCCTGTATGGCGCTGGGCGAAATGGCGGAGGACATTACCAATGAGTGCGTGATCAACAACCAGACCTACAATTCCGTTACGCCGGACAAGATGCGCGATAACAGCTACCGCAGCATTTACGAAGGCAGCGCTGTGACCATCAGCGCGCCCGCCGGCAAGACGATCGGCAGCGTGCTGCTCAAATGGCGTACGATTTCGCCGCCCGAGGTGATCATCAAGACCCAGCAGGGCAGCAAGTGGATCGAGGTCAAGCGGGACGGCCCCAACTACGCCGCGCAGTATATCACGTTGGATGAACCGCTGGCGTCGCTGCGTATTTCGCCCAAAAGCGGCTCGATGCAGATCAGCGAGATTACTGTCCTGACAGAAGGCGAAGCGCCTGACTACGTGCAGGTCTGGAAGGATGCGCCGGAGAAGGTTGACATGATGCTTTTCTCCACCCATCCGGACGACGAGGTGCTGTGGTTTGGCGGTTTGCTGCCCTTGTATGAGGGCGAGCTGGGCAAGGATGTGCTGGTGGTCAATGCTGTGTACAGCGACTATGTACGCCGTCTGGAGCTGCTGGATGCACTGTGGACCTGCGGCGTGGATATCTACCCCGTGCTGCTGGGGTATCCCAATCAGAGCAACTCCATGAACCAGATTATGAAGGTCTGGCGGCAGAAGGGGCGAGACCCCGAGAACCGCACAGTGGAGCTGCTGCGGCAGTACAAGCCGGATGTGGTGGTGCTCCATGATATCGACGGTGAATACGGGCATACGGCGCATGTGACGTTCTCCTGGCTGGGACGTCAGGCGGTAGAGCGTGCGGGCAATGCGGCGGAGCATGCCGCTTCCGCCAAGAAGTGGGGCGTGTGGGAGGTGCCCAAGACCTATATCCACCTGTACAGCCAGAACCAGATCAAGATGGACTGGTCTCAGCCCCTTTCTGCCTTTGACGGCAAGACAGGCATCGAGGTGGCCACCATCGCGCTGGACTGTCACATCTCCCAGCTGAACATCGGCTGGCGGATGGATCGCGCCCATGAATACGACAACACGCTCTTTGGTCTGTGGCGCACCAATGTCGGCCCGGACGTGGAGAAGAACGACATGTTTGAAAACATCCCCGAAAACTGATTGTGAATAAGCTGCTGCAGGACAGGGAAACCTGTCCTGTATGCTTTTATACCGTGCTTCTGGATTTTTCGCGTTTTTTTCACAGCGAAACCGTTGACAAGCGCGTTTTTGCCCTGTATGATGTTGCACGGTTGTTTTTTGAAATTGATGGAGGGATCCATGATGAAAAAGATCGTAACGAAGTTCGGCGGCAGCTCTCTGGCGGATGCAGGCCAGTTTGTCAAGGTCAAGGAAATTCTGCTGCTTGACGCGGCGCGTCAGTATGTCGTGCCTTCTGCGCCCGGTCGTCGCTTCAAGGAGGATGATAAGGTCACCGATCTGCTGTACAAGTGTCATCGTCTGGCTTCTGCGGGCGATGATTATCAGGAGACGTTCGACCTGATCGCTGCACGCTATATGGATATTGCCGAGGAGCTCGGCCTGACAGTCGATCTGGGTGCGGCGCTGGACGAAGTGAACGAGAAGATCGCTGCCGGCGCCAATGCGGATTACTGCGCCTCCCGCGGCGAATACCTCAACGGCCTGCTGCTGGCGGATTACATGGGCTGGCGTTTCCTGGACAGCGCCGAGGTCATCAAGTTCAACGAGAAGGGCATGCTGGATGCTGAGCTGACCAACCGGCTGATGAGTGAGCGCCTGGCTGACGGCGTTCCGACGGTGGTGCCCGGCTTCTTCGGCAGCTATTATGATGGTACGGTGCGTACGTTCTCCCGCGGCGGCTCTGATATCACCGGCGCGATCGTGGCCCGCGCGGTCAATGCGTCCGTTTATGAGAACTGGACGGATGTATCGGGCTTCCTGATGGCTGATCCCCGCATTGTGGATAATCCCCGCGAGATCAGCTCCATCACCTATATGGAGCTGCGCGAGCTGAGCTACATGGGCGCGTCTGTCCTGCATGAGGACGCGATGTTCCCCGTGCATAAGGCGGGCATCCCCACCAACATCCGCAATACCAACAATCCCACGCATCCCGGCACCATCATCAGTCTCGACGCTCCCTTTGACGCTGCTCATCCTACCATCACGGGCATTGCGGGCCGCAAGGGCTTCTCGGTTGTGAGCGTTGCCAAGGCAATGATGAATACCGAGCTGGGCTTCTCCCGAAAGGTGCTCAGTGCCTTTGAGCAGTACGGCGTGTCCATTGAGCATCTGCCCACCGGTATTGATACCATGTGCGTCGTGGTGGCGGAGGAAGCACTGGCACCCGTGCGCGAGCAGGTGCTTGCTCAGATTGTCCGTACCACCAATCCTGATACCATCACTGTGCACGACAACATGTCCATCATCGCGACCGTCGGCCGCGGCATGGTGCACAACTGCGGTACGGCTGCACGTCTGTTCAGTGCCATGTCCAAGGAGGGCATCAACGTCCGCATGATTGATCAGGGCTCCAGCGAGCTGTCCATTATCGTGGGTGTGGACGACGCGGATTACGCCCAGACCATCAAGGCGATTTACGGTGCGTTTGTGCAGTAAGGAACTACATATTGCAAGCGGAGCGCAGAGGAAATTGCGCTCCGTTTTCCCCGTTTATACGAAAGGCAGGTTTTCAACATGGAGCTGACCTGGCAGACCTATGCCATTGTCTGTCCGCTGGTGTTTCTGGCGGGATTCATTGATTCCATCGCGGGCGGCGGCGGATTGATTTCCCTTCCGGCATACTATCTGGCAGGGCTTCCGCCGGTGCTGGCTGCAGGGACGAATAAGCTCTCGGCGTGCCTGGGGACGGTTGCGTCCACGACCCGCTTTGTCAGGGGACGCAAGGTCGTTTGGAGTACGGGACTGCTGGCGGCGCTGGGCGCGTTTCCCGGCAGCTGGCTGGGCACGCAGCTGCTGCTGCACATCCCGGAGACGATGGTCCGTCTGCTGATGATCGTTGCGATTCCGGTGGTAGCCTGCGTGGTGCTGCGCCGCAGCGGCGATACGGCAGGCCGCTGCATCGTGCCGGAGGGCTGGACCAGGGCGGTCGCTTTTCTGGTGGGCCTGCTGATCGGCTTTTATGACGGACTCATTGGCCCGGGAACGGGTACCTTCCTGATCCTGATGTTTACGATGCTGCTGGGCATGGAGGCTGTCCTTGCCAGCGGCACGGCCAAGATTGTCAACCTGACCAGTAACCTTGCGTCGCTTGTATCGCTGCTTCTTTCCGGGCAGGTGGCAGTGGCGTTGGGGCTTCCGGCGGCACTTTGCGGCATTGCGGGCAACTGGCTGGGCGCAGGAATGACCATGAAGCGCGGCGCAGGCTTTATCCGCGTGGTGATGCTCATCGTTCTGGCGCTGCTGCTTGCCAAAATGGTCTATGATGTGGTATGATATAGTGTGGCAATCTATCATGGAGGTGTGTGCATGGTGAAGCCGGAGATCAGACTGAGGGTGCCGGGGCAGCGGGAGTATGCGCTGGTGCTTCGTCTTGCGCTGGGCGGCGTGGCGATCCTGAAGGATCTGGATGCAGGCACGCTGGACGATCTGCGCAATGCAGCGGATGAGGCGTGCGACTGTCTGCTCCATCAGGGGCAGAGCGTTGCGTGGCTGGAGCTGAATGTATGCGACGAGGGCGACCGGCTGACGGTGAGCCTCCTGGCTGAATATGACGGTGAAACGGAAGGCACATGCCCTGATGCGGATGAAACGGAGGTTTCCCGCGCGGTGCTGGAGACGCTGATCCCTGTGGTTGCCCTGAACACCGCGCCGTGCGGCCGTGTGGAGCGGATTGATCTGACGCTGCCCAAGGCAGTAGCTGTGGGGGCGTGAAGATATGGACGATACGCGCCTGGTTCCGCTTCTTGCGGACTATGCGAAGACTCGCGACCGGGATGTGATGTCGCAGCTGGTGGAGGGGTATCTGCCGCTGTGCCGTTCCATTGCGAGGCGCTTCATCGGGCAGGGCGTGGAGCTGGAGGATCTGGAGCAGGTGGCGGCTATGGCGCTGATGAAGGCGATCGACCGCTATGAGCCGGAGCGTGGCTTCCGCTTCTCGACCTTTGCCATGCCTACCATCGCAGGCGAGGTGCGCAATTATCTGCGCGACAGGGGCAGCACCATCCGCGTGAGCCGGGATACCCGCACGCGCCTGTACCAGCTGCGGAAGACCACCGATCAGCTGACGCAGCAGCTGCAGCGCGAGCCGTCCCTGAAGGAGATCGCTGCTGCAATGGATATCTCTCACGAGGAGCTGCTGATCCTGCTGGATGCCCGCGGAGCTGCTGATACGGTCTCCATGGATGCAGCCATGGGCTCCGATGAGGACGCCCAGCGGCTGGAAGAACGTCTCGGTGTGCAGGAGAACGGATACGAAAACATTGAACAGAAACAGTGGATGGAGTGGATTCTCCGGCAGGTCACGCCGCAGGAAAAGCTCCTCCTGGAAAAGCGATATATCGAGCGCCTTGGTCAGCGCGACACAGCGCAGGCTATGGGTGTGAGTCAGATGCAGGTCAGCCGTATGGAGCGCAAGCTCCTCACTCGTCTCAGGACGATGACGGACCGCTGGCAGACCCTGCACTGAGGCCATCCCGACCATACAAAGGGGAGTTTTCATGGATAACCAGTTCAACCAGCCGGGCGCAGGCTATCCGCCGCAGTCAGCCGGTCAGATGCCGATGGGCGGTATGCCGCCGCAGGACGCAGGGATGTATCCGCCTGTGGGGTACATGCCGCCAAATGGCATGGGCCAGCCGCAGGGCTATGCCGGTATGCCCCAGCAGGGCTATCCGGACATGACGGGTCAGTATGCGGCCGGTCAGCCTTATCAGGGTTCTCTTCCACAGGGCTATGCCGAGGCGCTGCAGCAGCAGACCGGCTATCAGCAGCCCTATCAGAACACCGGCTATCAGCAGCAGATGGGCTATCCTGCTTATCAGCAGCAGCCCTATGGCGAGGCGGGATATGAGCATCTGTTCGACCCCAATCAGCCGGTGATGGCAGAGCAGCATCCTGCGGGCTTTCCGCCGCAGGAACGCAAGCCTGTGCGGCCCCGTCTGCACCTGAATGCGTTTCATTTTGCGATCATTCTGGTGGCGCTGGGCTTCATGGGATGGTATCTGTACAGCCAGCTGGCTCCGGAAGCTGCCCAGTATGGTACCATTGCGCTGGGCAGTCTGTCTGCCTCCCATTCGGGTGACAGCCTGATTGTGCGCAATGAGTCGCCCTATGACGCCGAGGGCGTAACCTCCATAGTGTATGATGCGGACGAAGGCAGCTCGGTTGTGCGAAATGATTACATCTGCAAGGTGTATTCCTCCGGCTACAGCACGCGTGAAATGAAAACGCTGCAGGACTACCGGGCGGAGATCCGCGATTATCAGAAGGATCTTATCGAGTCGGAAACAACCTACGACGCCCGTATGACCCGCGTTACATCGGATGTGCTGACCCGTGCCAAGGAGGTTCGCGATCTCATCGGCGGCGCGAGAGGGTCGCTGGCCAACCAGGAGAAGCTGTTGGGCGCAGCGGTAGAGGCGCGTCAGCAGTATCTCAAGCAGAAGTACACCTCCGATCAGCGCTATTCCCGACTGTATGATGACGAGCTGTCCCAGTCCCAGCGCATCGACAGCTGGACGAAGCAGTATACCGCCAAGAGCGACGGCATCGTCAGCTTCTACTCCGACGGCTACGAATACGGCCTGAGCGGCACGAACTATACAGCCTTTGAGCCCCGCGAGGTACGTGCGATGATCAACGGCCAGAAGCCGGAGCTTACCACGCTGCAAAAAGGCAAGACCACCATCTACCGAATGGTCAGGGACGGCGAATGGTATGTGCTGTTCCTGTCCGACGATACATCGTGGAATCCGGTCAACGGTCAGGTCTATGAGCTGCAGCTGGAACGCTTTGAAAACACACAGGTCATGGCTGAGGTGGTCAGCTTCACCCGTTCGGGCGGAGAGCTGCTGGTGCGTCTGAAGGTTACCGGCGACGTCAAGCCTGTACTGTACATGCGTACCTGCGAAGCTGTGCTGGGCGAAAGCCTGACAACGCTCATGGTCAATGAGCGTGCCATCTATGTGCAGGACGGCATGACAGGCGTGGTTGTGGTGGAGGGACAGACGGAATCCTTTATTCCGGTCAACGTCATCCGCTATGCGGACGGCAATGCATATTTCCAGGCCATCCAGCAGGGACTGCTGTTTGAGAACATGACGGTGCGCCTGTTCTGATCCCAATTTTGCAGCAAGGAAGATGATTGAGCATGGAGCAGCTGCGTCTCCGCCTTGAGGGTATCCGTACGGCGCTGTCTGCCGCGTCCGAGGGCCTCTATGCCCCGCCGAAGGTGATTGCCGTGACGAAAACCCATCCTGCGCAGGACATCCTGCCGCTGCAGGAGCTGGGCGTGACGGATATTGGAGAAAACCGCGTGCAGGAAATCGTCGAAAAACTCCCTTTTGTCAGGGAAAAGTTTCGGATTCACCTGATCGGGCGGTTGCAAACGAACAAAGTTAAGTATATAATAGAAGATGTATGCCTGATTCAGTCTCTTGACCGGCTATCGCTGGCGCAGGAGATTGATCGTCAGGCACAGAAGCATGGTGTGGTTATGCCGGTGCTGCTGCAGGTTTCCCCGGCAGGGGAGGAGCAGAAGGGCGGCATGGCGCCGCAGGATGTGCGGCCGTTTATTGAGACGGTGCGGCGTATGCCTGGCTTATCCGTGCGCGGACTGATGGCTGTGATGCCTCATACGACTGATCAGGTGTATCTTGACGGGCTGTTTGCGGATATGCGTACGCTCTTTGAGCAGCTCCGCGATGAGGCACCGCAGGGCGTATGTATGGAGGAGCTGTCGATGGGTATGTCTGGCGATTATCTGCTGGCAGCCCGCCATGGCGCGACCATGGTGCGCATTGGCAGCGCGCTGCTGGGCGCACGTGATTATGGACCAAAATGAAACTGAGTTACCGATTCTGGGAGGAATGAAGATACATGGCGTTCTGGGATAAGGCGGCGCAGTCGCTCAAGCAGATGGTAAAGCCCCGGCAGGAGGAGCAGCCGCAGCAGTTGATCTCCAACCGTGCCGACGGCGGCTTCAGCGGCTATCAGCCGAAGGTGAACAAGAAGAAGCCCGAGCAGGCGACTGGCTATGAGCAGCCGGTGCACGGCTTTACGCATATGATGCCGGGCGGTGTTGATCCGTCTGTGATGCAGCAGTTCCAGCAGGTAGGCGGTCAGACAGGCAGCATTCCGCAGCAGCAGATGCAGCAGGGTCAGCCGCCCCGGGCAGGCATGACCAGCCGTCAGCAGCCTGTGCAGAACGCGTGGCAGCAGAGCGTCCGCTTCAATCCCCAGCAGCCTGTTTCCCAGATGCCTCAGCAGAATGCATGGCAGCCCAGCATGCGGTTTCATCCGCAGCAGCCCATGCAGCAGATGCCTCCGCAGCAGCGCCCGATGAATCAGGTACAGCCTATGCAGCAGGCTCAGCCTATGGGTCAGGCACAGCCTATGGGTCAGGCACAGCCTGTGGGTCAGGCACAGCCTGTGCAGGGGGATGGACACCTGTTCTATATGCCTGGCTCCTATGTGTCGGAAGAGGGCAGCGTGTACAAGCTGGTGATGCGTGTGGCGCAGATCACAAACGTTGCTTCGTGCTACCGGCTGATTGAATTCATGCAGAATAACGAGGCGATGATCGTCAATGCTGAGCAGATCACCGATGTGGTGGAGGTCGATCGCTGCATGGATCTTCTGTTCGGCGCGGCATACGCGATGAACCAGAACTTCATCCGTGTTTCCGGCAAGCAGATTTACCTGATCACGCCGCCGCAGGTGCAGGTGCAGCCTTTTGACAGCCTGCGCCGCATGGGACAGGAGGACATCGAACGCCGCTGGCCCGGCGCGAACCGCGGTTCTTTCCAGAGCAGCGGTTTCCAGCAGCAGAATATGGGCGGCGCGCGTCAGGAGGACTTCGCCGGCGGATTTGGCCAGCGTGCTTCCGGACGCAGGGTGCAGCCCGGTGCGTACACTGACTACGGCGGATTCGGCGTCAAGGGCTGACAGGCCTGAAAACAACACAGGATACCAAAGGAGTATAGCGTTATGATTCTTCGATTTCTGATTGGTCTGGCGAGCGGCCTGCTGGACGTTTACAAGCTGCTGATTATCGCTTATGTGGTGCTGTCCTGGATGCGAATTCCGGCCAACCGCTGGACGGAGCTTCTGCGCAGCGTGATTGAACCGGCGCTGACGCCCGTGCGCAGGCTGCTGGCGAAGTACCTGCCCCGCGAGTGGCAGAAGCTCGACTGGTCCCCTGTGGCACTGTATCTGATCATCACCGTGATCCAGTGGCTGCTGTGCTGAAGCAGGAGGCTGCCTCGCAGCTTGCTCTGCGGCTTCGTCAGGGTGCGGAGCGGGCGGACAGGCTGGATGTGCCCGTCCCCGGCCGGTTTGTGACGGGAGAGGAGCGGGCGCTGGCTGTTCATATGGCGCGGGAATGCCGGGTGGCGGTATCTTTTGACGGCGGCTGGACGGATGCAGAGCGCGTGCAGGTTTGCTTTCACCCTGCATGGGCGGAGGCGGAGTTTACCGGCGTATGGGTGGAGGTTCGCTGGGCGGCAAAGTTTGCCCGGGCGGATCACCGCGATCTGCTGGGCAGTCTGATGGCGCTAGGCATGGATCGCGCGTTCTTCGGCGATCTGATTGCGCTGGAGGACAGGGCATATCTATATGCGCTGCCTGAAATGGCGTCCCGTCTGCCCATGGAATGGGATAAAGCAGGAAATGTACCGCTGAAGGTGACGCTGCTGGATGAGCCGCCGGTCTTTGAAATGCCAAAGGGAGATGAACTGCGGGATACCGTCGCATCTCTACGGCTGGACTGTGTGCTGTCCAGCGGCATGAAGACTTCTCGGGCGAAGGCTGCGGAATTGATCCGCGCAGGCCATGTAGCGGTGGATCATGCTGCAGAAGAAAGAACCGACCGGGTGCTCGCGGCAGGACAGCTGCTGAGCATCCGCGGCTTTGGACGCATCCGGCTTGTCAAAGTGGGCGAGAAAACGCGCAAGGATCGTCTGCCGGTGACGCTTGAAATCTTCCGTCGGAGCTGAATTTGTTCATATGCGCTCAGGCGCTGAAAATAGGATGTTATCAAACGATAGAGCGAAAGGGGTAAAAGATCATGGATCAGCAGATTACCATTGAGGTCATTGAGAGCAAGGAATTCCGCATTGCAGCCAAGGGCTATGACCAGCATGAGGTTGACGAGTTCCTCGACAGCATCTGCGACGAGCTGGAGCGCATGGAGGGCGTTGTGGCTGAGCTGCAGGGCCAGCTGGAGATGGCGAAGGCAGAGACTCGCAAGGCTGAGGCTTCCAGCGGTTATGTCCGTCCGGCAGCGCCTGCGGAGACCGCTCCCGAAGGCACCTTCCGTGAAATTCTGGAGATGGCGCAGCGTGTGAAGGAGCAGACCATCGCCGATGCGGAAGCGAAGGCAGCGCAGATTGTGGCTGACGCGCAGACGGAGATCACCGCGCGTCTGGGCAGCCTGGAGGAGGAGCGCGATGCGCTGACCAAGCAGGTGGAAGGACTGAAGGCGTCTGCGAAGGAATACAAGGCGAAGTTTGCCGAGCTGCTGCGTACCCATCAGGAGGCGCTGGAGCAGGCTGCGGAGCTGTAAGCGAAGGAACAACATCTGCGGCAGGGTGCGGCCTGGTTCAGGCAGCGTCCTGCCGCATTTTCGTAAAGGAGGTGTGTTCTGTGGAGCAGATCAGGGTGGCTGTGCGTACACTGGTGGAATTTACGCTCCACGGAACGGACATCCGACGGCTTGGCGGACAGGTCAGAGATATGCAGGACGGCATGCTGGGCCATAAGGCAAGGCAGGCACTGCTTGACGGGGACTGGCAGGCGGAGACGCCGATATCCATGATTGTTCCGATGGAGGATGAGGATCTGGAGCTGCATCTGGGCGGACGCATGGATGCGTTTCTGGACGGCGATATCCCTGTCATCGAGGAGATCAAGCTGTGGCAGCACAGGGATGCACCGCTCACGGCGAATCCCGCCCATGAGATGCAGGCGGTATGCTATGGTCACATGCTGTGTGAAGATCGGGGGCTTGCAGGGGTCGTTGTCCGCGTGGTTTATGTGGATAAGAAGGGGCATGTTCGCGGTCAGTTTGATCAGAACCTGACGGCAGAGGAATGCTGTGAACGCTTTCAGACGGTGCTTGAGCCCTATGTGCGTCGGCTGCGGATGCTTCGGCAGCACCGCCGGGCGCGGGATGCGTCGCTGCGGGCGCTGACCTTCCCCTTTGGCAGCTATCGTCCGGGACAGCGGGAAATGGCGGTACAGGTGTATACGGCTGTCAAGCTGGGCAGGCGGCTTTTCGCATCCATGCCGACAGGAACAGGTAAGTCTGTCGCAGCACTGTTTCCGGCGCTCAAGGCGCTGGGCGAAGGACTCACAGGACAGATCTATTATCTTACGGCCCGTACCACCCAGCGGCAGGGCGCGCAGGAAGCGCTCCGGAACATGCGCCGTCAGCCCCTGCATCTGTGGACGCTGACTCTTGATGCGAAGGACAAGCAGTGCCCGACTCACACTCTCTGTCATCCGGATTACTGCCCCCGTGCGAAGGGGCACTTCCTGCGAGATTATGCAGCCATCGACGAGATGCTGCGGAGTGACGAATGGTCGCCCGAGGCTATTCGTGCGATGGCGGACAAGCATTGTATCTGCCCCTTTGAATTCAGTCTGTCGCTGGCGGAGATTGCGGATCTGACCATCTGCGACTACAATTACGCCCTTGATCCGGCGGTGCATATCCAGCGGATTTTTGACATGACGGCCAATGTGACACTGCTCATCGACGAGGCGCACAATCTGCTGCCGCGGGTACGGGACATGCTTTCGGGTTTTGTGGATGGCGGAAGAATCCGCAGGCTGCGAACGGTTGTGGGCAAAGCGGCGGGGCGCAGGCATCCGCTCTACAAGACGATGACGGAGGTGCTGAAGGCTCTTGACGATCTGTCTGTCCCTGATGACGATACGACGGAGGGTGCGTTGGAGAAGCTTCCCTCAAGCCTTGACCAGGCCTGTGCGGAGCTGACCGATGCATTTCTGAACACGCAGAATGAATCCTTCAACTGGGATGAGGTCGGTGAAACGCTGGGCGATACGCTGCTTCCGCTTCTGTCCTTTGTACGGGCAAGAAAGCGTGATACAACAGCGTATGCATGGCTGTGGCAGGGCCGGAAAAGTCGGACGGTGCATGCCTTTGCGCTGGATGTAGCCGACTACTTTGCGGAAGTCACTTGCAGGCGGCGGGGCGTGATATGCTTCTCGGCGACGATGGAGCCGCTGGAGGACATGAAACTGCTCCTTGGCGGTCAGGAAGACGATGCATGCTTTGCCATGCCCTCGCCCTTTCCGAGGGAGAATCTGCTGCTTCTTCAGCGGGATGTGAACACCCGTTACCGGAATCGAGATGCGGCTTGCGGCGATATCGCAGCATCAATCTGCGACATGGTCAGCGCGAAGCCGGGGAGGTACATTGCGTTCTTCCCGAGCTTTGCATACATGCGGAGGACGGCGGAGGTGCTGGACGTCCCGTTCCAGATGCAGCGCAGCGGTATGACGGATGCAGAGCGGGAGGCGTTTCTTGCGCCCTATGTGCCGGGCGGAGAAGCAGTGCTGTCCCTGTGCGTGCTGGGCGGCGTGTTTGCCGAGGGGATTGATCTGCCCGGCGATGCTCTGGACGGCGTCATCATCGTGGGCGTAGGACTGCCGCAGGTGAATCTCTTTCAGGAGACGCTCAGGGCTTACTATGACCGGACGCTGGGCGACGGCTTCCTCTATGCTTACATGCTTCCGGGCATGCAGAAGGTCGCGCAGGCGGTGGGGCGTGTGATCCGCACGGAGACTGACCGCGGCATAGCGCTCCTGCTGGACGACCGCTACCGGCAGGGGGTGTATCGCAGATTATGCCCCAGGCACTGGGAAATGAATAGGGAATCTGGTCTCCGGAATCCCCAGTCGAGAATGAAAGCGTTCTGGGAGAAACGGGAGTGATCCAGGCTGCATGCGAAAAGCCCTTCCGTCTTTGTGCGGAAGGGCTTCTTCTGCGGCAGGAATCAGTTCATCAGTACCACGTTGGTGGCATGGGTGAGGTAGGTCACACCGTTGATGGTAACCTGCAGCTGATCGCCGTCATCATAGTCGCGCCAGCTTTCTACCGGGCCTTCGATATAAGTGCCGTCGGGCAGGGCGATCATGGCGCGGGTGAAGGTGTAATTCGTGTCGAACATGGCGCGGTTGCCGCAGGCAGTGCACAGCAGCAGAGTCATCAGGAGCAGCAGGGCAATCATGAGCCTTTTCATGGTGAATCATCCTTTACGTATTTTTTTTCATTGTATCGTGATGGAGTTGTTCTGTCAACGCGGCAGATGGCATTTGCCTTGTCCTTTTCGTGTACTTCCCCTCGACAATCTGCCGCCGATGGATTACAATAGTGCGTGATACGTTGCATACAACGCTGGAAGGGAGCGAACCATATGAAATATATCCTTGTGATCGGCGATGGCATGAGTGACGACGCAGTACCGGAGCTGGGCGGCAAAACACCGCTGGAATACCTTGACCTGCCTTATTTCGGCGTTCTGGCCGGGAGTGAAACCGGCACCTGCCAGACGGTTCCTGAGGGCGTCCCCGCTGGCAGCGACACGGCCATCCTGAACATCTTCGGCTATGATCCCCGCTGGAGCTATACAGGCCGCAGCGTTCTGGAAGCTGCGGGCGTGGGCGTGACGCTCAAGAAGGGCGAGGTGTCCATGCGCGTCAATCTCTGTGCCGTGGAGGAGATGGACGGCAAGCTGATCATCCACAGCCACAACGGCGGCAACATTGAGGGCGACGAAGCTGAGACCCTCATGAACGATCTGCTGGCTGATCCGCGTTTCCAGCCCGCGAAGGAAGCAGCGAAGCTGACCGTCCATGTGAGCCGCACGTTCCGTCATATCGGCGTATTTGCGGATGTGGACGAAAGCGCGGTCTTCCAGACTACTGAGCCCCACAATGTGCTGGAGCAGGATGTGGGCCTGTACTATCCCACCGGCGCGATGAAGGAAGAGATCACTGCGCTGATGAAGGCCTCCTATGAGGTGCTCAAGGATCATCCCATCAACAAGGCCCGCATTGCAGCAGGAAAGCTGCCTGCCAACATGATCTGGCCCTGGGGCGCCGGCCGCGCGATGCTGCTGGACAGCTTTGTGGAGAAGTATGGCCGCACGGGTACGGTGATCTCTGCTGTGCCGCTGGTATGGGGAATTGCGGAGCTGGCGGGTCTGAAGCATCCTACGGTCGAGGGCGCCAATGGTGATTTGGACACGAACTATGCAGGCAAGGTAGATGCGGCGATTGATGCGCTGAAGAATGGCGACGATTTCGCAGCCATCCATGTGGAAGCGCCGGATGAGATGACCCATGCGGGCAAGCTGCCCGAGAAGCTTGAGGCGATCCGCCGGTTGGACAAGCTGGTCATCAAGCCCCTGCTGGAGAAGCTGCCGGAGCTGGGCGACTTCCGCATCCTGCTGCTGAGCGATCACAAGACGCTGATGTCTACCCGTACCCACGACGGAAAGCCCGTTCCCTATGCCATCTATGACAGCCGCAGGCCCGGAACTGCAGCCCGTCTGGATGAGGAGACTGCTGCCGGCGGCGAATGGCTGCCGGAGGGGCGGTACATCATGGGCCGTCTGCTGGAGGTTGACGCATAAGGGTGTCCTGTGGGACAGGAAAAGCATTCAATAACGGTCAATGAAGCATCCACTGAGAAGCTGAGATCTTCCCGGTGGATGCTTCTGTATGAGCGGTTATGATTCAGCGCTTTCCAGCCACTTTTCCAGCGCATCGAGGGAATCGAAGCCCTTGCCCTGACGGACTTCGTTCTGCACGTCGTCCGGCAGCTCATTCAGAGGGATGGCGAGCTCCTTCACCAGAGCCAGTGCATCGCCGTACCGATTCTGAAAGATGCATAGGCTGCCGCCTTCGTCGGGCATGAGCACCATATGCTCGGGACAGTACATGTCAAGGGACTGCACCATCACCACCTCTGCAGAGGCAAAGGAGGTTACCTGCCACGCGTCATAGGCGGCGGTCAGCTCCTGCCGGGTTTTGCCGGCCAGCTCGACAGGCAGGGACTGACGACGTGTCATGTCGTGACCGCAGGGGGTGAAGGTCAGATGCTGGATGACCTGACAATCGGCGCTGAGGGTTGAGGCGGAGTCGCTCTGTACCTGTGCAGCTTCGGGCGCAGCGTCAGGGATGGCGGTGCGGCTCCGGGGCGTCAGTCCGACGATCATGAGCAGCGTCAAACCCAGTAACATCGCGCATCCGGCGAGCAGCTGGCGGCGGTCGATGGTGGCGCGTACCTCAGTCTTTTCATCGGAAAAATGGGGGCGGGGACGGCGGTATTGATCGTTTTGTCCGTTCATGTCAGGCATGGTAAATGACTCCTTTCGTTTTGCTGTCAGTATGGCAGGGCGGAGGAAGGGATATTCCACAAAAGTATGCGACAGGAGAGGATCTATTTGTTTGAAGCAGTCCTTTTTGATCTGGACGGAACGCTGACGGACACCCTGACAGACATTGCAAACGCCATGAATCGCGCGCTTGCAATGCACGGGCTGCCGCAATGGCCTGTCGAAGCGTACAAGTACCTTGTGGGCAACGGCGCAAAGACGCTGTCTGAGCGCTGCGTGCGGGACAGAATGGAGCTTGCCCCGTCGGTGCGCAGGGAATATCAGGCATATTATCAGGATCATGCGCTGATAGCAACGAAGCCATATGACGGGATTCCGGAGCTGCTGGAAGCGCTGGCCCAAAGAGGCATGAAGCTGACGGTGCTGTCCAACAAGCCGGACGCTGACACGAAGAATGTGGTTGCCCATTTCTTCCCTGACGTCCCGTGGACTCTGGTTCGCGGACAGGTGGAGGGCGTTCCGGTCAAGCCTGACCCGACGGGAGCGTTCCGTTTGGCGCGTGAGATCGGCGTAACGCCGGAGAAAATCCTGTATCTGGGCGATACGTCTGTGGATATGTGCTGCGCCGCTGCGGCAGGAATGCATCCTGTCGGCGTGCTGTGGGGATTTCGGACGGAGAAAGAGCTGCGTGACAGCGGCGCAGCGTTTGTAGCTGCGTCTCCGGCAGATGTTTTGCGATATCTTGACATGTAACATGTCTGTAATATTTGTTTACAACGGCCAAAAGATGTGATATACTAAAACATAGTCATGACCCGGCGGCGCTTGCCGTGGTCAATATGCCGCACAAAGGTGCAGGCAAAGCAACCGGGATACGGAAGAACCGGCCCCGGAAAGATCTGGCCGTCAAGTCTGCTGGCGGTCGAATCGGGAGGGAAGAATGATGATGAACAAGCGAGTCCTGCGGGCCCTGTCGATGGTGCTGGCGCTGCTGATGCTGCTGACCACCAGCGGCGTGGCGGAGATCCTGCGTCCTGACAGCAAGGGCGCGGCGGTCGTGCGCCTGCAGCAGGCGCTGGCTCAGCTGGGCTATTACACCGGCGATATCGACGGCGTATATGGCGACGGAACGGAAGCTGCGGTCAGAAGTTTCCAGCAAAACTTCGGCCTGATTGCCGACGGCAAGGCCGGCAGTGCCACGCAGTACCAGATCAAGCTGCTCACGGGCATTGAGGTGAGCGACATTGCCAATCCCGGCGCAAGCACCGGAACCACCGGCGGCGACAGCGGTGATGTGGTTGTGAACCCCAATGGTCTTTTCGGCGGCAATTACAGCAAGCTGGTTTTCGGCGCGACGAGCAGCCGTGTGCGTATCCTTCAGAATGCGCTGAAGGCGCTGGGCTTTGAAATCAGCAAGGTGGACGGTGTGTTCGGCACATCGACCTACAAGGCTGTCAAAGAGTTCCAGGAGACGGTGGGTCTGACGGTGGACGGCAAGGCTGGTCCCCATACCCTGAAGAAGCTGGAGTCCTACTTTGATGCAAATGGCAACTGTATCAGCGGTCCCATTGTGACCGCGCCTCCGGCTGCCGATGACGAGAACCTGCAGTATGGCATTCCCCAGCGCACGCTGCGTCCGGGCATGTCCGGTCTTGACGTGCAATACACGCAGGATCGTCTGAAGACGCTTGGCTACTATACCGGCACCTCTGACGGACAGTACGGCAGCGGTACGGAAGCGGCGGTCAAGGCTTTCCAGAAGCACAACGACCTGACGGTGGACGGTAAGGTCGGCGCTAATACCAGCCGCGTTCTGTTCTCTGACGGCGCGCTGGCCAATGGTGAAACGGCGCCTGCCAATCCCGGTGACCGTACCCTGCGCGAGGGCATGGAGGGCGATGACGTCAAGGCTGTGCAGCAGCGTCTGACGGAGCTGGGCTACTACACCAGAACCATCGACGGAAAGTATGGCAGCGGCACCATCGCAGCCATGAAGGCCTTCCAGTCCCGCAATGGCCTGAAGGTCGATGGTGTGTGCGGCCCCAATACCATTCTTGTGCTCTATTCCAGCACGGCAATTGACGCCGGCAGCTCTATCACGACGCCGCCGGATGATTTCCCGCTGGGCAAGCCCACCCGCATTCTGCGTCCCGGTTACTCCGGCGATGATGTGAAATCCGTGCAGTATCAGCTGCAGCTGCTGGGTTACTACAATGGAACCATTGATGGCAAGTACGGCAGCGGTACGGTTGCAGCAGTGAAGTACTTCCAGGCTCGCAATGGCCTGACGGTGGACGGCAAGGTCGGCAGCAACACGGCGGACAAGCTGTACTCCGATGTGGCAGTACCCTCCGACGGCCTTGACGGCAGCGCCACGCCTGCTCCGACGGATCAGGTGACTGCGACACCCAGCCGTACGCTGCGCCTGGGCTCTGAGGGTGACGATGTGATCCTGCTGCAGACCCGTCTGCTGGAGCTGGGCTATCTGACCGGCACGGTCGACGGTGTGTTCGGCAGCGCAACGGGCGCGGCGGTCGCGGCCTTCCAGCTGCGCAACGGCCTGTCTGCTGACGGCGTTGCAGGTACCAAGACTTACAAGAAGCTGTTCTCCTCCAATGCCATCGCAGCTGCGAATGCCAGCACTCCTACGCCTTCTGTCAGCGTCCCGACGGTGCCGCAGCGCGTGCTGTATGAAGGCTGCACTGGCGAAGATGTGAAGCTGGTTCAGAACCGCCTTAAGGCACTGGGCTACCTGACTGGCTCTGTAGATGGCAAGTATGGCCCCGCGACGGCGGCAGCTATGTCTGCCTTCCAGGAGAAGAACGGCCTGACGGTTTCCGGCATGGGCGATACGGCAACGTATGACGTGCTGTTCTCCCTGTATGCCATCACGGCAGGCGGCGTACAGGCTGGCAGCTCCAGCACGGAATCCTACACAACCCTGCGCGTCGGCTCCACCGGCAATGCGGTCATCCGTCTGCAGCAGATGCTGTCCACGCTCAAGTACACCGTGTATGTGAATGGCTACTACGATGAGACGACCCGCGCGGCTGTGCTGGCCTTCCAGAAGCGTAACGGCCTGACGGCTGACGGCGTGGCTGGCGTTGCGACCCAGACCAAGCTGTATTCCGGCGACTGCGTGACCGGTGACACTGAGCTTCCTGAGGAGGAGAGCGGTACAGGCAGCATTATCGGCGGCAGCGGCTTTGGCCCCTCTGCGTCTCAGGTCAAGCTGCTGATGTGGTATGACGATATCAAGCCCACCATCAAGAGTGGTCAGGTCGTGCTGGTGTATGAGCCCTCCAGCGGCTCCAGCTTCCAGCTGCGCCTGTACTCGCTGGGCCGTCATGCGGACTCCGAGCCCTACACGGCTAACGATACTGCCATCATGAAGGCAGCCTGGGGCGGCAAGTTCTCCTGGAGCGAGAAGCCCGTGTATGTCCGTCTGCCCAACGGCACCTGGTGTCTGGCCTCCATGCACTCGATGCCCCATCTGTCCGGCGCGCTGGATAACAACGACTTCGACGGCCATCTGTGCGTGCACTTCCCCCGCACGATGGAGGAGACCATTTCCAGCGGAGACACCAAGAATGGCGTACGCCACCAGAACGACATCCGTAAGCACTGGAAGAAGCTGACCGGCGAGGACATCAGCTGGTAAGAATAAGAAGACTGCAGCAGGTGAAAAAAACTGCTGCAGTTTTTGATTGATCTTTTTTTACTGCACGTGACGATTTCACCTCCTGAATCGTCTAAAGGGTGTAACGTTACAAGGAGATGAGCCAATGGACAAGGATTTCTTCGTACAGGAGATCGAAGCCCACAGCGGCATGCTGTACCGTGTGGCCTATACGATCCTGCATAACGACGATGCATGCCGCGACGCGCTGCAGGAAGCAGCTCTCAAGGCGTGGGAAAAGAGAGGATCGCTGCGGGATACAAGGTATTTCCGCACATGGATCACGCGCATCCTGATCAACACCTGCTATGACGCATCAAAGAAGCGCCGCCGCATCGTCTCCATTGAGGATATCCACGAACCGCAGGTACCGCCGCCAGACCTGACGCTTTCACTGGCACTGCAGGCCATGCCGGAAAAGCTGCGCCTGCCGCTGATGCTGTGCTATTCCGAGGGAATGAGCTATCAGGAGGCTGCGGATACGCTGCGTCTCCCTGCGGCCACTGTGCGCGGGCGGATCCACCGCGCAAAGGAAATGCTAAGAAAGGAGCTGGATGCCGAATGAAGCGCGATATGGAAAACCTCAACCTGCGAGACGCCTTCCGGCCGGAGCCGGACTTTTGCCACGACGCGCTGATGAACGCCGCCCGCTCCGTCAAGGAGGAAAAAGAAATGAAGCGTGCATCTTACCGTGTGGTGCTGATTGCTGCGGCGATCATTGTGGGCATGATGGCGGTGGCCGTCGCGGCCGGCAGCCTGATGGGCTGGAAGGATTTTTACGGCGAGTGGCATAGTACGACAGGCGTGCCGGATGGCGTGTATGAGCAGCTGCAGGTGAATGAGGACTATACTTGGGAGGTCGGCCCGCTGACCTTCACTGCCACGGAGCTGCTGACGGATGGCCACATGGTCATCAGTGCCATCCATGTGCGTACTGCCGACGGCAGCGCGGCGCTGATCACCGGCGCGAATGTCAGCGATGCAACGGATCCCATCCGTGCCAACGGCGACAACGGCCTTGCTTACGCGGCCCGGCTGGGCGTATCCGAAAATACAAGCTGGCTGGAAGCTGCGGCGCAGCTGAACCTCCCCCTGTACCGCGTGAGCGCGGATCATGACATGCAATTCGAACTGCTTGATGGTGACATGATGATCGACGCGCTCTACAACGCGGACGGCAGCATGACCTTCTTCTGCATGTCCATGCTTGACGCGAGCCGCGTCCAGGAGTCGCTGGAACTGCCGCTGTGCCTTGACGTGGCGCTGACTGATGCTGCAACGGGTGAATCCACTGAACGTTGGCGCGACTACGATCAGACCGTGACCATCCCCGTCTGCCCCGTGCTGGAGGAACGTACCTACGTCCCCGAGCAGGAGACCGTCATCTCCGGCCACAAGCTGATGAAGGTGGATGCGGTGCGTTACGTCACCGGCGCGTATCTGACCTTCACTTACGAGATGAACTACATGGACGTCCCCGAGAGCGCCTTTGAGCTGTACGAGCTGACCCTGCGGGACGGGGCGGGCAATCCGTTGCCTGGCGGCATGAACCTTTCCGGAAGCCTGACCTTTACGATCACGCAGGAGGAAATGATCGGCGTGGATAAGCTGCCGGATGTCCTTACTCTGACGGACGAGGTACTGCCCAATACCATCATGTCCGATACGGGTGTGGTGCTGGTCGCGAAGTAAGCGAACCTGCTGACTGCATGAACTGAACGACCTGCGCCGGAGAGGGGAGACCTTCTCCGGCGCTTTTCAGGAAGGAGCGAAGTTGATGAAGCGATTGCTTACATTGTTTCTGGTGCTGTGCAGCATGCTGCCATATGACGCCCCGGCGGAAAAGACGGTGCTGCGTCTGCTGGGAATGGAAGAGACTGCAGACGACCGAAGAACCCATCCGGATGTTGCATATCAGCAGGTGCAGCATGAGGTTTGGGGCGACCCGCTGGTGTGGATCGCTGAGGATGGCGCGGATGTAGTGTATATCAACGGCTGGGGGAAGGAGCTGCGGATGATCCTTGCGCAATCAGAGCTGCTCGATCTGCGGGCAAGCAGGGAGATTGCGAATGAAGTCAGCAGGATGACGCGGTGGGTACGCGAGCTCGTCACCGAAGAGGACGGCGCGATCCTTGCCCTGCCGACGAACGCAAAGCCTTTGTGCTTCACCTATCGGCAGGATGGTTGGGACGCTGCAGGACTCACGGAAGCAGACGTACCCCAAAGCTACGAGGATCTGCTCGGCTTTCTTGAAATGTGGTGTGACAGGCTGGAACGGGAAGCGCATCCGACAGCCCGCGTGGCGGATCTGTTCTATTGGAACACCGGTACAGCCAGCTGCAACTACGGCCATTGGCTCATGGAGCTGCTGCTGACCTGCCATGCGATGCAGCAGCAGTATGCCGGGGAGGCAGTAAGCTTCAGCACGCCGGAGTTCATTCAATATGCCAAACGCACACGCTTCGTGGCTCAGCGACTGTATCAGCTGGAGCCACGCGGACAGCAGGCGGAACAGCTTCCGGTGCTGTTCCACAACGGTCTGAATGGCGGTCGTGCGGGTAACAGCGGGCTGAGCTACGAGCTGTCCCATGCGATGCCGATGCGGATGACCAGCGGGCAGCCAGCGCTGATCTGTACGCGAGCGGAGATGATCGTGATCCCGGCTGCAGCCGTGCATCCCGAAGAAGCGCTGTGTTTTGTGGCAGATCGGGCGAAACGTATCCCTTGGCATCAGGCGATCGGGCTGTATGCGGATTTCAAGCCGGGGATGTACGCCTATGAGGATGGCGCTCAAAACGTTTGGATCGATGCAGGCTGGCTTGCGGAGTACCATAGCTATGAAGGGATATACTATTGCTGCGGGAATGTGTTCGGTCAAAATAGGAACGGAGAAACCGGCAAGGAAAAATATGTACTGCAATTCCTGAAAAAGGAGATAACCGCCCAGCTCCTTGCACAGCGCCTGGACGGGCTGCTGGATTGAAAAGGAAGGTGCACAAAGCCGTGAAAAGTTCCGAAAAAAGTCCTGACTGTCATGCAAAAACCCTTGACAGCAATGCCTGTTTTATGTATAATGATCAAGCGTCAATGCAAAGTCCTTGACAGTGATCCGGAAAGTCCGGGAAATGAGGTCGTCGCCATGCAGGATCGGATGACGGATGAGGTCAGCCGCAAGGTTGAACTGGCATGGCTTCTGGCCTTCTACGGCGGCATGCTGACGGATAAGCAGCGGCAGGTGCTGACGCTCCACTGCGAGGAGGATCTGTCTCTGGCAGAGATCGCTCAGGAGGCTGGTATCAGCCGTCAGGGCGTGCATGATATGCTCAGCCGCGCGGCGCAGCGTATGTTCGACATGGAGGACAAGCTGGGCATGGCGGCACGGTTCCGGCGCATGGAAGATGGGCTGGAAAAGTGCAGAGCGCTCCTGCGGGAGAAGCGCTACGAAGAGGCCGGAAACGTGATCGACACGCTGATTCGGCTTGATCAGGAGGAAAACAATGGCCTTTGAGGGCTTGACAGAGAAGCTGCAAGGCGCACTGCGCAAGATGAGCAGCAAGGGCAAGCTGACTGAGCAGAACGTCAAGGAGGGCATGCGCGAGGTTCGCATGGCACTGCTTGAGGCTGACGTTAACTATGCCGTCGCCAAGGATTTTATCAAGAAGGTCACCGAACGCTGCGTCGGACAGGAGATTACCGGCACGCTGACTGCTTCCCAGCAGGTCATTTCCATCGTTCGCGACGAGATGACCCAGCTGATGGGCGGTACCAATGCCAAGCTGACCTGGTCCTCCAGCCCGCTGACGGTTTATATGCTCTGCGGTCTGCAGGGCGCCGGCAAGACCACCATGGCTGCCAAGCTGGCAGGCTGGCTGGTCAAGCAGGGCAAGAAGCCCATGCTGGCTGCCTGTGACATCTACCGCCCCGCCGCTATCAAGCAGCTGCAGGTGGTCGGCGAGCAGGTGAAGGTACCTGTCTATGAGCATGGCACGCAGGATCCGGTCAAGACTGCAAAGGAAGCTGTTGAGCGCGCCCGCTATCTGGGCCGCGACGTGCTGATCGTCGATACGGCTGGTCGTCTGCATATTGACACTGAGCTCATGGACGAGCTGGCCCGCATCAAGGAGACCATCAAGCCGCAGGAAATCCTGCTGGTGGTCGATGCGATGACCGGTCAGGACGCGGTGAACGTTGCTCAGACCTTCAACGAGAAGCTGAATGTCGACGGCGTGATCCTTACCAAGCTGGACGGCGATACCCGCGGCGGTGCGGCGCTGTCTGTCCGCGCGGTGACGGGCAAGCCGATCAAGTTCTCCGGCGTCGGCGAGAAGTTGACGGAGATCGAGCCCTTCCACCCCGATCGTATGGCCAGCCGAATCCTTGGCATGGGCGACGTGCTCACGCTGATCGACAAGGCAGCCGAGGTCTTCGATGAGAAGGACGCAGACAAGCTGACCCGCAAGGCCCGCAACGCTGAGCTGACTCTTGAGGACTTCCTGGAGCAGATGCAGTCCATGAAGAAGATGGGCGGCATCAAGTCCATGCTGGAGATGATCCCCGGCATGTCGGGCAAGGACATCGAGGTTGACGAGAACGCGATGAAGAAGCCTGAGGCCATCATCCGTTCCATGACGCCCCGCGAGCGCCGCAATCCCAGCGTGCTCAACGCCAGCCGCCGTAAGCGCATCGCTGCAGGCTCCGGCACCACCGTGCAGGACGTCAATCAGCTGATCCGCCAGTTCGAGCAGGCCAAGGACATGATGAAGCGGATGACCAGCCAGATGAAGGGCCGCGGCGGCCGCATGCGCATGCGCTTCCCCGGCAGGTAAGGCGGAAGCGCCCCATACATTGCATGGTATCATATAACAACGCGTATATGATTTCCATATAGATCAATTACCAACAGATTTTGAGGAGGAACAAACAATGTCTGTCAAGATTCGTCTGAAGAGAATGGGTATGAAGAAGAAGCCCTTCTACCGTGTTGTCGTTGCTGACATCAAGAGCCCCCGTGATGGCCGCTTCATCGAGGAGATCGGCTACTACAATCCCATGACCCAGCCTGCTGAGATCAAGGTTGACGGCGAGCGCGCCAAGTATTGGCTGACCTGCGGCGCCCAGCCCACCGACACCGTGCGCGTTCTGCTGAAGAAGACCGGCGTGATCGAGAAGTAAGGGGTCTGAGCCCCTTTTCTTCTCAACGGACGCTTGATTGCACAAGAATGTGATCAGGCTTTCGTTGTGCGCCAGTCGGCAGAAAGGACACCCCTCATGCAAGAATTGCTCACCTTTGTGGCGAAGTCCCTGGTGGATCACCCCGACCAGGTCGTCGTCCGTGAGACCGAGGGACCGGAAGCCATCATTCTCGAGCTCAGCGTTGCTGAAGAGGATATGGGCAAGGTCATCGGCAAGCAGGGCCGCATTGCCAAGGCCATCCGTGCGGTGGTCAAGGCTGCGACCGCCAAGAACAGCAAGCCTGTTTTTGTGGAAATCCAGTAAGTTGCAAAGGGCGCGGGAGCAGCGATGTTTCCGTGCCCTTTTTTCAAAGGAGAATGCCCCATGACAGAATACCTGATGATCGGCGAGGTTCTCAAGCCTCAGGGCATTAAGGGTGAGGTTAAGATCAAGCCCTATGCCGCCAACCATGACGATTTCCGACGCTGGAAGACGCTCTATATCAAGCAGGGCGCGTTTTTTCAACCCATCAAGTCAAGATGCAGCCGCGTGCATGACGGCTTTGTGTATGCAACGCTGGGGGAAAGCGTGTCCATGGAAGATGCGGAGAAGCTGCGCGGCATGCAGCTCTACATTGACCGCGCCCATGCCAATCCGCTGGAGGCGGACGAAGTGTACATTTCCGACCTCATCGGCTGCGAGGGCATTGATGAGGAGGGCAAATCCATCGGCATTCTGCAGGATGTGCTGCAGCATGGCGTGGTGGATGTATATGTCTTCAAGGCGAAGGGATGCAGTGTGATGGCACCGGCGCTCAAGGCGGTGTTCCCGCTGGTTGACGTCGCGGAAAAGCGGATCAGTGTCGTCCGTGAGAAGCTGGACGAAGTGGCTGTCTGGGAGGAATAAGGGGATGAAGATCACCATCCTGACCATTTTCCCTGAGATGTTTGAGAGCGTGCTGAATTCCAGCATCCTTGGACGTGCCCGGGAACAGGGACTGATTGAGGTTGAATGCGTCGACATCCGCCCCTTCTCCGATCGTAAGCACAAGAATACCGATGATTATCCCTTTGGCGGCGGCGCAGGCATGGTGATGCTGGCCCAGCCCATCATGGATGCAATGGACAGCGTGACGGGCCCTGCGTTTCGTGGAAAGCGAATTTACATGGGCCCACGCGGTACGACGCTGACCACGCAAAAGGCGCGGGAGCTGGCGCAGGAAGAGCATCTTGTGCTGCTCTGCGGCCATTATGAGGGCGTGGATCAGCGGGCGCTGGATGCATGTATTGACGAAGAAATCTCCATCGGCGATTATATCCTGACCGGCGGTGAACTGGCGGCAATGGTGCTGACAGACTGTGTGGCGCGGTTTATCCCGGGCGTGCTGGGCAGCGCGGAATCTCCGGAGGAGGAGAGTTTCTCTGACGGGCTGCTGGAGTACCCGCAGTATACCCGCCCCCGTGAACTGCGGGGCATGGAGGTGCCTGAGATTCTGCTGTCGGGCGATCACGCGAAGATCAAGGCATGGCGTCGGCGCGAATCTCTCCGGGCAACAAAGAAGTTCCGTCCTGATCTGCTGAAAAAGGCAGATCTGACTGACAAGGAAAAGCGTATGCTGGAGGAACTGTGATGTTTTTGCGCAAGCTGGTGGTCATTGTCCTCCCGCTGGTGATGACGGCGGCGCTGAGCATGCTGCTGCCGCTGCTGGAGGGTATTCCCTTCTGGACGGAGGTGTTCAAGGGACTGGTGCTGGGCATTGGTCTGGCGCTTCTGCTGCCCCTTTCAGGAGCGACGAAGAAGAAAGAGCCCTTTGCGCATCTTCTGTGGATTCCGCTGCTGTGCCTGTCGCTGACGATGATCAGCCAGTATCTGTGGGTCATCGGCATCAGCATCCCGGTGCTGGATATGCTGCACACGACCGACGGCGACGTAGTGCTTGTGGAATGCGCGTTCATCAGCTTCATGGCGGTGCACGCGATCCGCACCAAAAAGTGACGGAGCGGGAAGAATCCGCTTGTTTGATCCGTTATGTTGACAGAGAAGCCAATTTATGCTACTCTGAAATCACCCCGACTGACAAGGAGGATTGATGTACCATGAAGAAGTTCCTGCTGATTCTGGCGGCGCTGCTGCTGATGATGACTGCCGCCTGTGCTGAGGAGCCCGCAGCTGTGCCGGCGCAGATTGTTCCCCATGTGGATGGCATGCTGCATATGACTGACGCCATCAAGAAGGCGGAAGCGGCGCTGGAGGTGCTTCCTGCGGATTGCCTGACCCGTGCTGAGCTGGTACGCATGACGGATGACAGCCACCAGTGGATCGTGTCCATCTTCGACCTGACCAGCTTCACCGATGGCTGGTGCATCGCTGTAGACGCTGTTTCCGGTGAGGTGAAGAGCGTTGATACGACCAATATCGGCTACTTCAGCGAGATGAGTGCCCGTTGGGAGACGGCCAAGGGCGTTGAGTATCTCTGGTCTCTGGAGGACAAGCTGCTCTACGATACCCTGTATACCATGCAGCCCACCTACGGTATGCCTGTGAGCGGCGATATGAGCTATGCCGAGGCCCTCGTGAAGGCGATGAATGTGCTGGGAATGACCAGCTCTGCTGACTATGAGATCGGCTACGGCTACATCATGGGCAGCGGTGACGGTACCACCAATGGTGTGTGGGAGGTCTACTTTGTACAGGGCAGCGAGTATGTGTACAAGGTCAATCTGGACGCTGTGACCGGCGCTGTTTATCTGGTTGAACCCGATGAGGAGGGCAACGGCTGATTCAGGCCGGGCGTCCTGAGCTCCGCAGGCCTATGACGGGCAGGCGGAGCTTCTTTTTCAGTCATGAAAAGGGCTGACAAGGATTAGAATCCCTTGAGAAACCAGCCATGCCTCTTTACGCGGACGATCCGGATATGGTATAATATCATGCGGTATTCTGACAAACCGAAGGGAGAACCCTGATTTGAAGCAAGGAAAATGGGGCAAGATCATCAGTACGGCGGTGATTCTGCTTTCACTGGCGATGGTGCTGATCATCGCATTCACGAACCCGGAGCTTGCAAATGCGTGGGAGGTCCTGTTCACGCTGGACAAGGGCTATCTGGCGCTGGCGATCCTTTGCTATGCAGGCTATGTGTACGCCGAAGGAGCAGGCCTGTTTGCATTCCTGCGAATGGAGGGCTTCCGGGTAAAGCTTTCTTCGGCGGCGCATTTCTCCTTCGCAGGCATGTACTATGCCAACATCACGCCCTCCTCGACAGGTGGACAGCCGATGCAGGTTTACCAGATGGCGCAGCGCGGCGTGCCTGCTGGTGTGGCAACATCGGCGCTGACGGCAAGGTACTTCTTCAATCAGCTGGCGGTTGTTGCCATCACGGTGCTGCTATGGGTGTTGAACAGGGATTTTGCAGCAGCTCAGGTGGGGCATGTGGCAGGGCTGATTGTGCTGGGCTGCGTGGTGAATTTCGCCTGCGTGCCGATTATCATTGCGATCATGTGCAACCGGGCGCTGGTAGAGCGCGCTGCACTGTGGGGCATTCGTTTTCTGGCCAGACGGCGCATCTGCAGGCAACCTGAAAAATGGAAGAAAAAGGCGATGGAGTCCATCGACCACTTCCATACCTCGCTGATGGATTTGGTTAAGCATCCTGGCCATCTGCTGTTCCAGCTGATCATCAGCGTGGCGGAGATGACTTTCCTGATGCTGGTGCCGCTGCTGGTATACAAGGCGCTGGGACTGAGCGGCACACCCTGGTATCATATCCTGATGCTGTCGTTCATGCTGTTTGTCTCCGCCAGCTATACGCCTCTGCCCGGCGCGTCCGGTGCGCAGGAGGGCGGCTTCCTTGTGTATTTTGCAGGCGTCTATACCGGCGGCACGATCTCCGTGGCTTTGCTGGTCTGGCGTTTTGTAACGTATTATCTCTGCCTGCTTGTTGGCTGCGCGGATGCGGTATATGTCGGCATCCGCAAACGCCGCAAGCCCATCGACCGCGACTACTCTGCTGAAAGGACTAATTCATGAAGCAAGAGGTTCATGGCAATCTGACCGGCATCCGCGATTCTGTGATCGACGCGCTGGCTCAGCTGTATAACTACGAAGTGGAGGAGGGTGATTTCCTCCCGAAGGAGCTGATGCAGTTCCTTGCCCGCTTCACTGGCGCGCTCAACCGTGAGATCGCCGTGTATATCACCCGCGACGGCGAAATCGTCGATGTATCTGTCGGTACTGACCGTGATGTGGAGCTGCGGGATTATCGCCTGCGCCGCAATGCTCAGAGACTTTCCTGCGTGCGCTGCGTCCATACGCACCCCAATGGCGACGGCAGGCTTTCTGATGTGGATCTGTCGGCGCTGCGGTCTTTCCGCTATGACTCGATGGTCGCCATTGGCTGCCTGAAGGGCGAGCCGACCTTCGTGCAGGCCAGCTTCCTGGTGGAAAAGCAGAACATTCTGCTGGATGAGCCTGTCCGCTGGTATAAGGTGCCGGATGCGGAATGGAACCATCAGATTGAAGAGAGCGACCGTATCGTCGGCTGGGAGGACGAGCAGAAGAATCCCAATGTCAGGGAGCGCGCGGTGCTCATGGGCATCGAGAGCGAGGAGAGCCTGCAGGAGCTTGCCCGTTTGGCAGATACCGCCGGAGCGGAGGTTGTGGGCATGTTCCTGCAGAAGCGCGACAAGCCTGATACGGCGTTGTTCATCGGCAGGGGCCGGGCGGACGAGCTCAGCCGTCAATGCCAGGCGCTGGAAGCGGATGTTTGCATCTTTGACGAGGAGCTCAGCGGCATTCAGGTGCGCAATCTGGAGGACATGCTGCGGGTGAAGGTTGTCGACCGCACAACGCTGATTCTGGATATTTTCGCGCAGCGCGCATCCTCTGCCGAGGGCAAGCTGCAGGTGGAGCTGGCCCAGCTGCAGTATCAGTCTACGAGGCTGATTGGTCAGGGATTGGTGCTGTCGCGGCTTGCGGGCGGCATCGGTACCCGTGGCCCCGGTGAATCCAAGCTGGAAATGAACCGCCGACGCATCCGTGAGCGCATGACCGAGCTGCGCCGCCGTCTCGAAACGGTCGAAAAGCAGCGTGAGCTCCGCCGTAAGAACCGCGAGAAGAACGAGATTCCCGTGGTGGCGCTCGTAGGCTACACCAATGCAGGCAAATCGACCCTGCTGAACAAGATGACCGGAAGCGACGTCTATGTGCAGGATCAGCTCTTCGCGACGCTGGATGCGGTTTCCCGCCGCATTGAGACGGCGGAGCATACGCCTTTTCTGCTGGTGGACACGGTAGGTTTCATCCGCAAGCTGCCGCATGCGCTGGTCAGCGCCTTCCGCTCCACGCTGGACGAAGCTGCGCTGGCAGACGTGCTGCTGATTGTCTCTGACGGCGCCTCCAGTGAGATGCACAAGCAGCATGATACCGTGTCGCAGGTGCTTGCTGAGCTGGGGGCAACGGAGCAGCCCCGTATTGAGGTGATCAACAAGTGCGACCTTGGCCAGGCTGAGCCTTCCATTCCCGGCGCGGTGATGGTTTCCGCAAAAACCGGCGAAGGACTTGATGAGCTTCAGCGCCGCATTGCTGCCGAGCTGCAGAAATCCTATGCTCCCGTAACCTTCGTGCTTCCCTTCAGCCAGTATGGACTGGTCAGCCAGATCAGGCCGCTGGGCCGCGTGGTTAACGAGGCATACACGGATGAAGGTACGGAGCTGACCATCATCATTGCCAATTCCGACCGGGACAGACTGGTCAGCAAATATGGCAAGCAGATTATCAAGGCTTAACAAACGACAGAAAAAACGACCGGCATGCTTCCTGATAGCGGAGCATGCCGGTTTTTACATGGGTCAATCGGTGAACATGGGCGTTGAAAGGTACCGCTCGCCGGAATCGGGCAGAAGGGCAACGATCACTTTGCCTGCATTTTCGGGGCGTCGGGCCAGCTGTGCGGCTGCCCACACGGCTGCGCCCGAGGTAATACCTGTCAGCACCCCCTCATGCTGCGCCAGCTCACGTCCCGTACGGTATGCGTCTTCGCCTGTGACGGTGATGATTTCGTCACAGATTGAGGCGTCGTAATTATCGGGGATGAAGTTCGCGCCGATGCCCTGCAGGGGATGGGGGGCAGCAGTGCCGCCAGACAGCAGGGGCGAGGCTGCTGGCTCCACACCAACGATGCGCACGCGTGGATTCTGCTCCTTCAGGAAGCGGCCGACACCGGTCAGGGTGCCGCCCGTTCCGATTCCCGCGACGAAGATGTCGACCTGTCCGTCTGTGTCCTGCCAGATTTCCGGGCCTGTTGTGGAGTAATGGGCAGCGGGATTCGCTGGATTGGCAAACTGTCCGGCAATGATACTGTTAGGGGTATTCTGATGGATGGACTCCGCACGGTCGATGCAGCCCTGCATGCCCAGCGCACCGGGGGTCAGCTCTACCTGAGCGCCGTAAGCCTTAAGGAGACTGCGACGCTCAACGCTCATGGTATCGGGCATGACAAGGATGCAGCGGTAGCCGCGGGAAGCTGCGACCATCGCAAGGCCGATGCCTGTGTTGCCGCTGGTGGGCTCGATGATCGTGCCGCCGGGGTTCAGCAGACCGCGACCTTCTGCATCGTTGATCATGGACAGGGCGACGCGATCCTTTGCGCTGCCGGCAGGGTTGAAGCATTCCAGCTTGGCCAGCAGCGTCGCAGGCAAGGCGTTGGCGGCGGTGTAGTTTGTCAGAGTCAGAAGGGGAGTGTGTCCGACGAGGTCGGTGATGTGGCGGCAGATGCGCATGGAATAAGCCTCCTTGGGATTACTTGATGGCCGTGAAAAAGAAACGCGGAAAGCGGAAGATGATCTCGCCGTTTTGTCGGACAGGATAGGCATTGATGACCTCCTGCAGCACATCGGATTCAAAAGCGGCTGCGTCCTGAGGTGAAAGTGCCGACAGATAGGGCCGCAGTCCGGTACCCTTGTACCACTCCATGATGCTTTGATGGGATGGCATGCGGTGGCAGTAGGTGGTCTGCCAGATGGTGAAATCTCCGGCAAGATCGGACAAGAGATCGAAATAGGCTTCCTGCGTCAGGTTATGGAATATGCGCGGGGTGGGAAAGCGATGCGCCCATTTGCTGCTGCGGACAAGGCCGTCAATGATGCGATGGATCGGCTCCTCATGGTTCATGGGCGTCTGGACAGCCAGTACGCCGCCCTGTCGCAGGATGCTCATCATATTGCGAAGGAGCTGCGGGTGATTGGGTACCCACTGGATGCAGGCGTTGGAAAACACAACATCGTAGCCGGGTGTGAGGGAAGGAAAGTCAGTCGACGCATCAAAGCGTATAAAATCAAGCTCCGGATGCTGCTCCCGTGCAGAGGCGAGCATATTGTCTGAAAGGTCTGCGCCGGTGATCTGTGCGGCTGGGTACATGTCCTTCAGTACAGCCGTGCTGTTGCCGATGCCGCAGCCGATATCAATAATGCGCCGGGCGTGTTTCAAGGGGATTGCACGGGCAAGGTCACGGGCAGGGAGCGTACGCTGCTGACGGAACTTGCTGTACTGTTCTGCATTCCAGTCTGTCATGGGGTCACCTCCGTTTACCGGAATATGTTACCCATGATACCTGCAGCAGCATAGGAAGTCAATAGATTGTATACAAAAACCACGAAAGAACAATGCCTTTCGTGGATGTTGGGATCAGCCTCGGATGCTCTGATCCAGCGTGCGGAAGAAGTTGATGTAGTTCAGCCGTTTCGCAGTGTCCAGCTGGGATACACCGCTGTGAAGGGAAACGGGGATATCCTGTCCTTCAAAGACGATGGGTTCGCCGTTATGGGAGGTGATTGCCTGCGCAAGGGCGGTCGCCTGCGCCTGGTCGGTCAATCCGGTGAGCAGGACGAATTCATCTCCGCCGATACGGAATAGCACCATGTCCGGTCCTTTGGCCATGTCGATGCGGCGCAGGCATTCGGCGATGACCAGATCACCAGCTGCATGGCCGTAGTTCTTGTTGATAGGATCAAGATGCTGGGTGTCGAAGACGAGGGCGTAGGTTCCGTGCAGGGAACGCAGGGTATCATAGAGCTCGGTGATGTCGTAATGCTTGTGACTCAAATCAAGACCTCCTGTCGGCAGTCGCAGGCGGGGAAAAATGTCCGCAAAGGAACGCTCCCGCCGGAATTTGGACGGTGTGACGCCCCAGATACGGCGAAAGGCACGCGTAAAGACCTCGTGAGATTCGTAGCCGCAGCGCAGCGCCACGTCCAGCACGGAATCTTCCGTCGTCAGCAGCTCACGGGACGCCAATGTCAGACGGCGGCGGGCGATGTAATCTGCAAGACCCATCCGGAAGGTGTGCCGGAAGAGCTTCTGCATGGCTGACAGGCTGTAATGGCAATGGGCGGCCACGTCATCAGGCGCGATGACGTCGCAAAGGTGCTGCTCGATGTATGCGATCGCGTCGGTCAGCGTGTCGAGGCGCGACATGGGGTGTCACCTCCTTTTGTATACAATCATACGACAGTCGGCGGCAATTTTCTTGATGATTTGAGCAAAAGGGGGGAAGAAATCATCTTCTTCCCCCGGATGGTTTAGCTGCTGCGTTTCAGGAAGGACAGCTGTGTTTCGCTGACGATCACACTCAGGAAAATCAGTGCAAAACCACTGACCAGCTGGAGCGTGAGGGTTTCACGGCCCAGAAGCACAGAGAAAATCACGCTGAACACGCTTTCAAGGCTCAGCAATATGGCGCTTTGAGAAGGGGGCGTCAGCTTCTGCCCGATGGACTGCAGGAGCAGTGTTGCTGCAGTGGCGAAGACCGTCAGGTAGATCAGCTGCGGCCAGACGCCAGGGGCAGGGAAGGATGCGCCGTGCTCTGTCAGCAGGCTGCCAAGCCAGGCCAATAGCGCCACTGTTGCGAACTGCACGATGGTCAGCGCCACCGGATCGTCCGTCTGGCCGAAATGACTCAGGGCCATGATGTGCAGCGCGAAGAATATGCCCGAGAGCAGCGTCAGCGCGTCGCCTGCAGCGATGATCAGGCTTCCGGAGAGGGATACCAGCCCGATGCCTGCAATGCACATCACAGCGGCAGTCCAGTTGTAGGCTGTAGGGCGTCTGCGGTATGCGGCCCAGGACATGAAGGGCACCAGTACGCAGTAGACTGCCGTGAGGAAGGCATTTTTGCCGGGGGTGGTGGTCATGAGCCCAAAGGTCTGGGAGGCATAAGCAGCCAGCAGGAGAACGCCGCAGACCATGCCATGTGCAATCAGCCGTCTGCCAATCTGCATCAGTCGCCGGAAAAACACCGCAGCCAGCAGCAGGCAGGCGAACGTGAAACGGATGGCCAGCAGCAGGAACACGGGCACATCGTTCACGGCGTCCTTCATAACGATGAAAGAACTGCCCCAGATGACGGCGGCCGTCAGCAATGCTAAACGGCCGCCAAAGCTTTTGCGATTGTGTTGCTTCATGATGCTTCCTTAGTTGAAGATATTCTTGAGACTGCCGAGGAGACCACGGGTGATACCGCGAGTGAGATCGCTGGTTACAGTACGCGTGGCAGTGCTGATGGCGGTATTCTTGATGCGGCCCAGCACGGAATCATTCCTGCGGGCGCGCTCGGCGCGTTCTTCGCGCAGTTCATCTGCACGCTGGCGACGCTCTTCAGCCTTGCGTTCCTTCTCGGCTTTTTCGGCTGCCTTACGGGCCTTTTCGGCCTCCTTGCGCTGCTTTTCCAGCTCGCGGGCAGTTAGCGGCTTAGCGGGCTGCTGCGTGGCAGGCGCGGACGCCGCGGGGACATAGTTGCCGGTGGCCGGGTCAAGCTGCATGGTCATCATCTGCTGCTTGTACTGGCCGGTGCTGGGGTCATAGACCATAACGGGCATGGTCTGTGTCTGGGGTACAGGCTGTTCGACCTGCAGGATCGGCGCAGAGGGGGCGGCAGGGGCACTGCTATCCATAAAGGAGGGTGTGAAAACCGGCGCCTGAGGCATGGCGATGGTCGGCGCGGCCTGCTGCGGAACAGCATCCATCTGCGGCAGCTCGCGCTGGACATAGCCGCCTGTCGTCGGGTCAAAGATCATGAAGCCCTGCGGTTTGCCCATAGAGGGGGCAGCGGTGGATACCTGTACCTGCGCGGGCGTTACGGACTGGAAGGAGGGCTGCTGACGCTGGAAGGCTGCGGCAAGCTGTTCGTAGGCGCTTTCGCGGTCAACAGGTTTGTCGTATACGCCGGCGAAGGGGCTGGACTGAAGCTCTGCGGCGCGGGTGTCAGCGTCGATTGCCTCCATGGAGGACTGAGGCGGCAGGATGGTTGCACGCTCGACAATGCCGGGCGCACCCTCTGCATCCAGGAAGGAAACGAGCGCTTCGCCCGTCTTGAGGGTCGTGATGGCCTCCTCCGTGTTGAACGCGGGGTTGATGCGGAAGGTCTGGGCGGCAGTGCGCACGGCCTTCTGATCGAGAGGCGTATAGGCGCGCAGGGCATGCTGGATGCGGTTGCCCAGCTGACCGAGGATGCTCATAGGGATATCGCAGGGATTCTGGGTGATGTAGTACACGCCCACGGCCTTGGAGCGGATCAGGCGTACAACCTGCTCCAGCTTCTCCAGCAGCGCGCGGGGACAGTCGTTGAACAGCAGATGTGCTTCGTCAAAGAAGAAAACCATGCGGGGCTTGTCAAGGTCTCCGGCTTCGGGCAGAAGCTCGTACAGCTCGGAAAGCATCCACAGCAGGAAGGTAGAGTACATCTTCGGGCTCTGGAACAGCTTATCTGCTGCCAGGATATTGATCACGCCTCGGCCGTCGCCGTCCAGCTGAAGCCAGTCGGCGATGTTCAGCGCAGGCTCACCGAAGAACTGATCGCCGCCCTGATCCTCCAGCACGGCCACTGCACGCTGGATTGCGCCGATGGAAGCAGAGGTCACATTGCCGTAGTCAAGGGTATAGTCGCGGGCGTTCTCGCCCACATAAGCCAGCATGGCCTTGAGGTCCTTCAGGTCCAGCAGCAGCATGCCCTCGTCATCAGCCACGCGGAAGAGGATGTTCAGCACGCCGGTCTGCGTTTCGTTCAGGCCCAGCATGCGGGCCAGCAGCGTAGGTCCCATTTCGCTGACCGTCGCACGGATGGGATGACCCTGCTTGCCGTACACATCCCAGAACACCGTCGGGAATTCCCGATACTGGAAGCTGGGTACGCCGCAGCCCGCCAGCCGGTTGGCGATTGCATCGGAATGCGTGCCTGATTCGACCATGCCGCTCAGATCGCCCTTGATGTCCGCGAGGAAAACCGGTACGCCCATCTCACTGAAGCCCTCTGCCAGCACCTTCAGGGACACGGTTTTGCCTGTTCCAGTTGCGCCGGCGATCAGGCCGTGGCGGTTTGCCATCTGCGGAAGCAGACAGACGGGCTTATCGCTGGTAGCGGCCCAGATTTTACCTTCGTAAAGCATATCATGTACCTCCTGTATCGGATGTGTGAACGGAAAAACGTTACTTCATATTATACATGAGGAAGGGAGATGCGTCAAGAGCGTGCATGGCTGCATCAACGAAGCTCGCAGCGAAATGCATCATGGGACATGCACCGGTATTTGGGGAGGGACATCAAAGCCGTACGGCGACGGTTGATGCCTGCCGGCACGAATATATGTGCGGATTCGCGACTGCTTGTGGAAGGCTGCACTTCTTCTACGATCCAGCGCTCTGTGCGGAGCCGCCAGTCGTCCTCGCGAAGCCGCCCGGCTTCCTGTTCCGTGGAAATGCTCTGCTGCAGGAGCGCGCGGGAATGTGCCAGCGAGACAGTGCCATCCTCGTGGGGGCCTGACAGAAAGCACAGCATGGCATGGCTAAATGCATCCCAGAAAGTGTCGGAGGCACGTTCAGCCAGCCTGATTCTTGCATACGGAAATCGCGGGAGCGGTGCAGCTGCTCCGTCCCCGCCAGGATCACCCGGCAGAAACGGGCGATATGGGCGGTAAAAAAGCGTGTCGTCGCCGGTGTAAGGGGCGTAGCACTGGTTGACGGCAGGGAGGAACGGCATGTAGTCGTAGGAGGAGACATTCTCGCTTTCCTCCTCCGGGCCATGCGCCCAGAGAAAATGCAGCCCCAAATTCAGCATGCTGCACTTGCTGAAGCCGCTGGGCTTAAACTCCGCCATCACCATGAACCAGCCGTTGTCCTCCAGCCATACGCGGGAGCTGACAGCCTGAAAGAATCCGGCGGGGGCAAGGTCTTCCCGGGCTGTCCGGGCAATGAGGCGGTTATGATCACTCATGGTGTATCTCCTGAGCATGGGGAGGTCAGTCGTCCTCGTCCCACGTCCTGTCCGAAATGATATACCTCGGCCTGCCCTTGACCTCCAGATAGATCTTGCCGATGTATTCGCCGATCACCCCGAGGAACAGGCACTGCACGCCGCCCATGAAGCACACGATACATGCCAGGCTTGCCCAGCCTGCCACGGACTTACCCATCAGCGCCGCGATCACCGCCCACAGGATGCCCAGGAAAGACAGGCACATGATCAGCAGGCCTACGAAGAACACCATGCGGATCGGCTTGACCGATAGGCTCGTGATGCCGTCGAAGGCGAGGGCGAGCATCTTGCGCAGGGGATAGTGGCTCTCGCCAGCGAGACGCTCGTGCCGCTCGTAATACACGCTGGTTGACTTGAAGCCCACCAGCGGCACCATGCCCCGCAGGTACAGGTTGACTTCCTTATAATTGGCAAATTCCTGCAGTACGCGGGAGGAGATGAGTCGGTAATCGGCATGGTTGAATACGACCTCGACGCCCATCCATGCCAGCAGCTTGTAGAAGCCCTCGGCTGTGAAGCGCTTGAAGAATGTATCCGTATCACGGCTGGAGCGTACGCCGTATACCACTTCGCAGCCGCCGAGGTACTCGTCGACCATCCTGTCCATGGCGTTGATGTCGTCCTGACCGTCGCAGTCGATGGAGATGGTGATGTCGCATTTATCCTTGGCTTCCATCAGGCCTGCGAGGACAGCGGCCTGATGCCCGCGGTTACGGCTTTGGGCGATGCCGAGGAAGTGCTCGTCCTTCCTGGCGAGGTCGCAGATAATCTCCCAGGTTTTATCCTTGCTGCCGTCGTTGACCAGCAGGATACGGCTGTCCGGGCTGATCTTTCCCTCGCCGGCAAGCTGGTTGATCTTATCCAGAAACATCCCGCTGGTGATGGGGAGGACGGCCTCCTCGTTGTAGCAGGGGATGATGATGTAGAGGATGGGTTGCTTCATACACTGTGCCTCCTTGACGTGGCGTTGTATTATTATAACATATGAAACGTGGATTGAACAGTTTTTCTTGCGTGCTTCTATATTTCTGGAGGCAGGCGCGTCTAACAGGGTGAAAGGAGGGATGAGGATGAGCGTTGTCAAGGGCCCTGACAGCGAGCGTGAAATAACCATCCGGCAGATGATCGACGAAAACCAGACGGTGCTGCTGCGCATGTGTTACCTCTACCTGCATGACGTGCAGCTGGCAGAGGATGCGGTGCAGGAGACCTTCATCAAGGCATACCGTGCCTTGGATAGCTTCCGGGGCGAGGCCAGCGCGCGAACGTGGCTGACGCGTATCGCCATGCGTACCTGCATGGACATGCAGCGGGGCTTCTGGTTCCGCCGCGTGGAGCGCCGCGTCACGCCCGAAATGCTGCCCGACCGGACGCAGGAGGTGGAAGACGGTGAATCAGCGCTGACCCTCGCTGTGATGAATCTGCCCAAGAAAGAGCGGGAGGTCACCCTCCTGTACTACTATCAGGATATGACCGTGAATGAGATAGCTGAGACGCTGGGCGTGACGCAGCCAACGGTGTCCTATCGCCTGCGCTGCGCAAAGGAAAAGCTGCGCACAGAGCTGGAAAGGAGGGACGATCCATGAATGAACAGCAGGAAAAGGCGAAGTTCAGACAAGCCATCGATCACACCCTGACCGGGCTTGAGGGCGATCCCTTTCTGTACCAGCGCGTGACGGCGCAGACGGAGAAAGGAGCGCATGTTATGAAGCATCGGAAATGGAATATGGGATTGGTGATCGCGCTGGCGGTGATGGCCTGCATAATGACCGCGGCGGCGGCCAGCGGATGGTTTGGAGGCTATGTGAACTGGAACGGCGAAATCCTCCCGGAAGAAAGGGCGGACATGCTGCCGCATCCGACGGCAGCGCCGGAGATGTCGGTGGACATGAGCAGTTTCAGACTGGCACAGGAGCTGGTCATGTCGGCACAGGAAATGGAGATCGTCCAGGTGACACAGAAGAATGTGTTTGGCGGCGAATCAACCACAAGCAACCGTCTGGAGAAGCATCCGGATACCTACGAGGCATTCCTGGTACTCCTGGCAGAGGCGCCCTATCTGCCAGTGCCCGCCTTCATCCCGGAGGGCTATGAATTCTCTGATTGCCAGCTGGTCTACGACTGCCGCAGGGACGGCGAGTATGTGCTGACCTCCACAGAGGTGCTGGAAGACGGCAGCCGCGTCGAGCGGTACCGGGTCGCGGAGGAGGATGCGCTCCTCAGCGGCTACAGCCTGTCCTTCCGCAGAAATGGCGATCCGGAGGATTATCTTGCAGTATATACCAGGCTTTATCATCAAACCGATCCTGCGGAGCATCACATTGGTGTGAATGAGGATCAGACGGCGCAGGTGATGGCGGTGGCAGGGATGGACAACGCCATTGCGATCCTCAGCGACACGCACCGCACGCTGACCATGCGCCGGGTGCTTCCGCAGAAGGTGGACTATCTGTATTACGACCTGGAAGAGGTTCGCTATCCCGATTCGTACAGCGAGGTGCAGATTGACGTGATGACCAGACAAGTTGATGCAGCCACGATGGCGGATATGTTCTCCGGTCAGTGATTGAAGGGGAGGGGCTTTGGCCCCTCTCTGTTTTGCGAAAAAAGCCCTTGCATTTGTCCTTGCACGGGTGTATAATATCCCCTGTACATAACCCGTTTGACGGGAAACGACGGTTCAGTCCCCTCTTGCAGAGAGCTGATGGTTGGTGAGAATCAGCAGGCGGCGGATCGGTTTCCATTCCCGGAGGGTGCTGGCGAGGAGTCGGCGGTGGGCGCACCTTACAGCGCAATCAAGGTGGTCTGTGATGGCTTTTCACAGGCAAATTGGGTGGCAACGCGAGCTTCTCGTCCCATGATGCATGGGAGGAGAAGCCTTTTTTGCACCATAGAACAATCATTTCAAGGAGGATATAACCATGCTTGACATCAATCTGCTCCGAAATGACCCGGAGCTCGTCAAGGAAAACATCCGCAAGAAGTTCCAGGATCACAAGCTGCCCCTCGTGGACGAAGTGATCGCGATGGACAAGGAGTACCGCGCCGCGATTCAGCAGGCCGATGCGCTCCGCAACCAGATCAACGTGACCTCCAAGCAGATCGGCGGTCTGATGGGCAAGGCCAAGAAGGGCGATGCCGAGGCCGCTGCTGCTGCCGAGGCTGCCAAGGCGCAGGTTGCCCAGTTCAAGGCTGACCTGGAGGGCCTGAGCAAGAAGGAGGACGAGCTGCAGGCGGAAATCCGCAAGCGTATGCTGGTCATCCCCAACATCATCGATCCCACCGTGCCTGTGGGCAAGGATGACAGCGAGAATGTTGAGGTTCAGCGCTATGGCGAGCCCGTTGTGCCGGACTTTGAGGTGCCCTACCATGTGGAAATCATGGAGCGGCTCAGCGGTATCGACCTCGACTCCGCCCGCAAGACCAGCGGCAACGGCTTCTACTACCTCATGGGCGACATTGCGCGCCTGCACAGCGCTGTGCTGAGCTATGCCCGCGATTTCATGATCGACCGCGGCTTCACCTACGTCATCCCGCCCTATATGATTCATGGCGATGTGGTGACGGGCGTGATGTCCTTTGCCGAAATGGAAAACATGATGTACAAGATCGAGGGTGAGGATCTGTACCTGATCGGTACCTCCGAGCATTCGATGATCGGCAAGTTCATCGACACCATCCTCGATGAGAAGGAGCTGCCCCAGACCCTCACCAGCTACAGCCCCTGCTTCCGCAAGGAGGTCGGCGCCCACGGCATCGAGGAGCGCGGCGTTTACCGCATCCACCAGTTTGAGAAGCAGGAGATGATCGTCGTCTGCAAGCCTGAGGACAGCCCCATGTGGTTTGACAAGCTCTGGCAGAATACCGTCGATTTCTTCCGCAGCCTGGATATCCCGGTTCGTACGCTGGAATGCTGCTCCGGCGACCTGGCTGACCTGAAGGTCAAGTCCATCGACGTGGAGGCCTGGAGCCCCCGCCAGCAGAAGTACTTTGAGGTCGGCAGCTGCTCCAACCTTGGCGATGCGCAGGCCCGCCGTCTGCAGATCCGCGTCAAGGGCGGTGAAAACGGTAAGCAGAAGTACTTTGCCCACACCCTCAACAACACCTGCGTGGCTCCGCCGCGCATGCTGATTGCCTTCCTGGAGAACAACCTTCAGGCGGATGGCCGTGTGCGTATCCCCGAGGCGCTGCGGATGTACATGGGCGGCAAGGAATATATCGGCTGAGCCGGGGCAACCTGAATTGAATATAAAGAGCGGTATGCCGGTCTTTCATGGGTCAAAGCCCCTGACTGGCATACCGCTTTTGTGTTACGGGCTGGTCAGCGTATAGCGGCAGATGGTGCAGGTTTTCTGCTTTTCACCGGGGCCGGGCTGAAAATCGTGCTCGCCCCAATTGCCGCGGCGGCCGCAGATGATGCAGGTTTCCGGCGTGACGCAGGTAGCGTCTGTCCAGCTGTGCTCATGGATGGGGAAGGGATCATTCAGTGAGGGCAGGAGAACGGTCAGCAGTGCGGACTCGGTTTCTCCGGGCTGCTGTGCAATCAGCCGGGCAACAGCAGCATCCTCCGGATCTCCGGGGTAGAGCTTCACGCTGTTGAGCCGGATGACTGCCTTTGCGCCCTTGGTCATGTTGTTCACGGGCAGCTGCAGCATCATGACGACGGCGTTCTCTTCGGGCACATGGAAATAGTCCAGCATATACCAGGTGTCGACGGTTTCATCAGCGGCCTGGAAAGTGATTCCCGGATGATCCATCAGGATTGCGCTGCGGCCGTTCAGCCAGTCCTCCACCGGCATCTGATTGCTGTGAAAGGCAGCATCGGTCAGCCAGATTGTATCGAAGGACTCGCCGTCCAGGCCGATGTCGGGCAGCAGAGCAAAGGGAACGGCAGTGTCTTTGGGGCTGATGCGGATGGAAATGGAAATGTCATTGCCGTCCCAATATGCATCCTGTACGGCGGCGTTCAGCCATTGGCTGGTGTTTTCCTGCGTAAGATTGGACATCAGCAGGTTAGGATCAATCTCAATGGGCAGGGCGGTTCTGTCGGTCAGGAAGTATGTTACGCTATGGATGGCGGCTGCGGCAAAGGCAGTACCTGCCAGAAGAATCAGAATGAGGACGAGGGCCATGGAAAGCGTCAGCTTCTTTTTCACGGGGGGGATATCTCCTTTCGATGCGTTCACGACGCGGTTCAGCAGCGTCGGGTCGTGGGACGCACCGGAGAGCACGGTATCCAGCGCTATGCGTATATCTTCAGGACGACGGGTCATTCGGGTGCGCCTCCTTTCACGGTTTCAGTGAGCGCCATGCGCAGCTTTTTGTGGGCTGAATGCAGTCTGCTGATGACGGTTTGATGAGGAATGCCGAGCAATTCGCCTGTTTCGCGGACTGTGAAGCCTTGATAGTCGTGCAGAAGCACCACATCGATGAGCTTCTGAGGAAGGCGCATGACATCCAGCGTCAACTCTGTCAGACCATAGTCTGCCTGTATCACAGGCTCGGGCAGCTTGTCCAGCGTGACGTGCCGGTCAATGAAGCGCAGCCATCCGCTGCGGCGCATGTCATGACAGGTGTTGACGGCGATTCTCATGAGCCAGGTTTTTTCGCTTGCGTCGCCTCGGTACTGATCGAGGGCCATGTAGGCCTTGAGGAAGGTATCCTGTACAGCGTCGGCGGCGAGGTCAGCGTCCCGCAGGTACACGCAGCACATGTGTCGGACAGGAATTTCGTATTCCGTCATCAGGCGGCGTAGGGTTTCATCGCGGCTGACTGCGCGCTTGTCAGCGGTCATTAGCACCGCTTCCTTTCACTTGTACTGACGCAGGCAGGGTTGCTTTTGACTGAATCAGAGTGACTTCGGAAGAAAAAAAGCGAGTAGAAGTCCTGCTGTCTGGAAGTGCATTTGATATAAGCACTGTCTGTTTCGTTCTGGAGGAGATAACTTGTTTGAAGTGTTTATGCTGCATTGTAGCATGGAGGCCGGGAACAGTCAATTCCACATTCAGGCTGCTGAATCTGTGATTTTTCCCCTTGCCTGATGAGGCTGAAACAGGTATAATAAATATTGGGGGTCTATGACCCTTTATTCGAGTTGCGCCCAGACGAAAGGAGGGGGAGGCGTGTTTGCGCAAGTCATTGTGGATATCGTGCATGAGAATGTAGCGGGCTCTGCGGCACATCCGCGTACCTTCTCCTATCGGGTACCGCCGGATATGAAGCTGTCCGTAGGGCAGCGGGTGGAGGGTCCCTTCGGCAGGCTGATCAAGGAGGGCGTGGTGCTCGGCTTCAGCGAGGACTGCGATGTGCCGCCGGAAAAGCTGCGGGACATCCGCGCTCCGCTTGAGGACTACCCGGCGATTTTACCCTGTCTGCTGGCGCTGGCCAAACGGATGGCAGAGGACAGTCACTGCCCGCTGGCAGAGACGCTGCGTCTGATGCTGCCGGCGGAGATGCGGGGCGGCAGGGTACAGGTCAAGTCTCAGCCGGTCGCTCAGCTGGCGATTCCGCAGGAGGACGTGGACGAGGCTGTGTTCAAGCAGGGGCGTTCCCAGAAGCGGCGCATGCTGCTGAACCTGCTGCGGGACGGAGAGATACATACGGTTGCTGACCTGAAGCTGCTGGTGCGCGAGCCAATGGAGGCGCTCAGACAGCTGGCTGATGCATCTCTTGTGCATCTGACTCAGCAGGAGGTGCTGCGCCGTCCGGGCGGAAATACGCCTGCGGAGCCGGTGGTTGACCCGGTGCTGACGCCCTTCCAGCAGGAAGTGCTGGATGTGGTGATGCCGGACATGGCGGAGGGCAGGGGAAGATTCCTGCTGCACGGCGTGACGGGCAGCGGCAAGACGGAGGTATTTATCCGCCTGGTGCGGGAAGTGCTCCGACAAGGGCGGGCAGCGATGATTCTTGTGCCGGAAATCGCGCTGACGCCACAGATGGTCAGCTGGTTCCGTGCAAGGTTTGGCGCGGTGGCGGCGGTGCTGCACTCGAGGCTGTCAGCGGGCGAACGCTTCGATGAGTGGCGGCGGATCCGGCGCGGGGAAGCAAGGGTCGTGATCGGCGCAAGAAGCGCGGTGTTTGCCCCTTGTGAAAACCTTGGGCTGATCGTTGTGGATGAGGAGCATGAGACGACCTACCTTTCGGATCGGCATCCGCGCTACGATGCACGTGACGTGGCTGCCTGGCGCTGTGAAAATGAGGGCGCGACGCTCCTGCTGGCTTCAGCCACGCCGAGCATCCTGTCCTTTGCCAAGGCGCGACGCGGTGATTACACCCTGCTGGAGATGCCCTGCCGTGTCGGAAGCCGGCCCATGCCGGAGGTCACGGTGGTGGACATGCGCAGGGAGATAGAGAACGGCAACAGGAGCGTCTTTTCAGGGCTGCTGACGGCGAAGCTGCGCGAATGTATGAAACGCGGAGAGCAAGCCATGCTCCTGATGAACCGGAGGGGCTACAACTCCTTCGTGTCCTGCCGCAGCTGCGGACTGACGATGAAGTGCCCCAACTGCGATGTGGCGCTGACTTACCATATTGCAGGCGGAGACGGACGTCTGCACTGCCATTACTGCGGGCATGTGGCGGATACACCGTCGAAGTGCCCGGAATGCGCAAGCAGGTACATCCGCTTCTTTGGAGCGGGCACGCAGAAGGTCGAGGAGGAGCTGAAAAAGCTGTTCCCCGAGGTGAACGTCGTCCGAATGGATGTGGACACCACCTCAGGCAAAGAGGGGCATGCGAAACTGCTGGACGAGTTCCGTTCGGGCCGGGCACGTATCCTCGTGGGTACCCAGATGATCGCCAAGGGACTTGATTTCCCCAAGGTGACGCTGGTGGGCGTGGTGGCAGCGGATATGACGTTGAATCTGCCGGATTACCGCAGCAGGGAACGAACCTTTCAGCTGCTGACACAGGTGGCAGGCCGCGCGGGCCGCGGACTGATTCCCGGGCAGGTGATCATCCAGACCTACAAGCCTGAGGACGAAATCATCACCGCTTCGGCAAAGCAGGATTACCGTGCATTCTTCCAAATGGAATTTGAGCGGCGCAGGACAGCGCTGTATCCGCCCTTTACAATCCTTGCCCGGCTGCTGGTGGAGAGCCCATCGCCAGCTGCGGCACAGAGGATGGCTATGGCGCTGCATACCCGCTGTCAGACACTGCTCGAGAGTCATCCGCTGTGGAAAAAGCGGGTGTTGATGATGCTGCTGGATCAGCCCAGTGTCAAGGTGCTGCGCGGGAAAACGCGCTGGCATGTGATGTTCAAGCTGCTTGTGCACCCACAGACAGAGGAATTCGTTGCCGCGCTGACAGAAATGGCGCGGGAAGATGCCGAAGGTGCGGATGTGTACTTTGAATACAACCCAACGACAATGATGTGATTCCGCGAGTGTGCGCGAGAGCACGTCAAAAGGAAAAGACAAGCAAGAACGCGAAACGGGTTTCGAAAGGGTTGAAGCCGTTCGCGGGGTGGAGGGGCAGAGCTGCTTCCACGCGAAAGCAAGTTAATAAGGAAAAGACAAGCAAGAACGCGAAACGGGTTTCGAAAGGGTCGAAGCCGTTCGCGGGGTGGAGGGGCAGAGCTGCTTCCACGCGAGAGCAAGTTAATAAGGAAAAGACAAGCAAGAACGCGAAACGGGTTTCGAAAGGGTCGAAGACC
>JAFTWV010000096.1 GCA_017465155.1 Clostridia bacterium | reverse complement strand
CGCTGTTTCGACGCTGCTCGGCCTTGAGACTGGACGGATTGCCGTATATCAAAGCAATGGAGGTTCACAATAATGAAGCCTGCTGATTACCTGACAAAGCACCGCAACGCGTTTTTGCTGCTGCTTTTGCTGGCGACGCTCTATGCCAGCAGTATGGTTAACCGCGACCGGATCGAGGGATCCGTACAGACTGTTTCCATTCCGGTGACGGAATCATCCGCCGTACCGCTGAGCAAGCTGGAAGCCTACCGTCAGCAGCGGGACAACGCGACGCTCGCGGACATTGCTGCCCTTCAGGCACTGTGCGAGCAGACCACGCTTGAAAAGCAGACCCGTGAGGATGCCGCTCAACAGCTGCAGGACATCATTTCACAACGCCAGGCACAGCTTGATCTGGAGGGTGCGTTGCTGGAAAGCGATCTTTCCCCGTGCGTCGCGGTGGTCTCCTCCCAAAGCGTTACCATCGTGACAGAAAAAGCAAGCCTGACCGACAGGGATTCAGCCCTCGTCATGACCCTTGCTGCCGCCCACACAAGCGTTTCTCCTGCCAACGTACAGATCATTACAGCAGAATAATTTGCCTGTTATGTTTCATCTGCCAGAAAAACGGGTATCCTGATCATGAACAGAAATGGGACTTCCCTTCTGCATAAAAGTATGGTATACTGATACCATCACAACCAACAGGAGATGCAGCTCATGGAAAGAACCGGTGAAGTAACTGCTGTACAAGGCGAATGGCTGGAAATTACCTTCTGCCGCCCCGCCGACTGTGAAAAATGCAACGCCTGCCACGGCGGTCAGAAGACGACCATCCTGCGAATCAAGGGCAAGGCGAATGTTGGTGACAAAGCCGTTGTCAGTATGCCGCAAAAAACAATCACCCGCGCCTCGACCATCGCTTATGCGCTGCCCCTGGCAGGTTTGATGATCGGTATGCTTGCAGGCGAGATGCTGCTGCCCAACACGAACTCCATGGGCGGTATCATCGGCGGCGTCGTAGGTCTGGCAATCCCCGCAGTCATTATCAGGCTCACGGAGAATGCACGTCAGCGCGATCCTCAGTGGAAGCCCCGCATTGTCCGAATCATCAGCAGCGAACAGGACATTTGACGAACACATACCGAATCAGTAAGGAGGATATCTATATGGCAAAGGAAATCATGACGGAGGAATTCAACAGCTTTATCAATCAGGACAAGCCCGTTCTGGTGGACTTCTGGGCGCCCTGGTGCGGTCCGTGCCGTATGCTCGCGCCCGTTGTGGAGGAAGTCTCCACGCAGTACAGCGACAGCGTTGCCGTCGGCAAGGTTGACGTGGACAAAAACCCCGATCTGGCCAAGCAGTTCAGGGTGATGAGCATCCCCATGCTGATCCTCTTCAAGGATGGCAAGGTAGTGGAGACCAAGGTCGGCTACCAGCCCAAGAATGCCCTGGAGGATATGATCAAGAAGGCGCTGTAAGCACGGCTCCATCCCGCATATATCATCCGGCCTGCATCCTGTGCCAAGGGGTGCAGGCCTTTGACGGCTTATGCCCCGTTCCAGCCCGGAACGGGCATTTTTTGCACGTCAGCCCCTTCCCTTCCGGCTCAAACGATGGTATAATGGGGTATCCTGCATGAATTCTGTTCCTGCGGGATAAAATCACGCTGTTGATGCGTTCCATATTATGAAAAACATCGCAACGATGAAAAGGAGCGACCAATGATGAAGCGTTTTGTCTGTATCCTGCTGTCCCTGATGCTGGCACTGCCCTGCATGAGCGCATTCGCAACTGACCCTACGCCCATTGATACCATCCCCTTTGACGAGATCCTTGAGACCCGCGACGGTCTGCATCATTACCTGCTTCTGTGCGTCGATCAGTGGCGCGCACAGCCGACCAATCTGGGCAACTCTGACGGCATCGTCCTGCTGACGCTGGATACCCGCGGCAATCGCGTCATGCTGACCTCCCTGATCCGCGACGCACTGGTCAAGCGTCCGGACGGTGTGATCGGCCGCGTGAACTACATTGCCAAGAATTATGGCCCCGAGGCCCTGTGCAAGGTGCTCAGCGAGCATCTGAACATCCGCATTGAGAAGTACATCCTCTTTGACTTCCAGCAGGTCGCCAACATCGTGGACTACATGGGCGGCGTTGATATTGAGGTGACTGCCTCCGAGGCAAGCTATCTGCGCCGGTATCCCCTGAGCAGCGAACAGACCACCCCCAAGATGAACCGCGCCGGCACCTATCTGTTCACCGGACGTGCAGCGGTTATCTACATGCGTATCCGTAAGGCTGGCGGCGGCGGCGATCTGATGCGCACCCAGCGTGTACGTACGGTGCTGTCCCTGCTGGCTGACAAGTGCCGCACCATCACCTACGAGCAGGCCCGCGCGCTGGTAGACTCCATTGCAGAAAACACCACGATGACCAACATGACGCTGGACGAAATGGTTCAGGCGATGGAATATGCCTATGGTCTGCGTTCCTGTGTCATTGAAGAACTGCGCATTCCCCAGGATGACGCGTACAATTCCATCTCCTACGCCGGCATGTCCGTCAAGGATATCGACTGGGACAAGAGCCGTGAAGACATGGAGGAATTCCTCGCAAGCGGCTGGCTGGTCATCGACGAGGAATTCGACTGATCAAGCGATCGACTGATGAAGGAGCAAATGCATGAGATGCCCTAACTGCGACCAATGGAACCGTGCCTCGCTCCCCCGCTGCATCCGCTGCGGCACGGAACTGACGTCCACCGGCCCCGTCACGCCCAGCTGGCGCGCAGAGCTGATGGAAGGCAACCGCGGCAAGGAGTACATCCGGGTGGATGAGGACGGCGATGTTTCCGTCACGCCGGATGACCGCGAGGTGCTGGCTGCCGAGATGACGGAGCTCAAGGCCCGCAAGGACGCCGGAACCATCCGTCAGCGCCGGCTCCGTCAGGAGGCTGCACAGCGCGGCTCCGCGCCCTCCACCATGACCCTGCGCAGCCATACCGCTCAGATGGATTCCTTCTTCGCCGTAGAGGATGATCCCACGCTGACCACACGCACCAGCCGGACGGAAATACCCTCTGCCGATGCTGAAGCTTCCGCCGCACCTGCGGCAGAGGAGCCTGTCCGTCCCGTCCGCAATCCCCGGGGTACCCGCGTCGTACAGAATCCCGGTCAGTGGCAGGATTCCCGCGCCTATGATCCGATCGTGGACGACATGCAGCAGAACAATGTGTTCAAGCAGCCGCCGAATTTCAGCGAGCTTCCCCGCACACCCTCCCGCCGCATGGGCCTTCGGCGTGCAATCCGCATCCTGTCAACCCTCTTCATCATCGGTCTGCTGTGCTTTGGCGGATATGTAGGCTTCGCAGCCTATCGGCAATACGCTGAGGCCAATGCAGAAAAGAACCGCGCACTTGTCACCGCCTCCATCATGGACGATCTGTCCGCCCATACCATCCTCATTCCCGGCGAGGACGGGCAGCAGGTCTACATCAAGGAGCTGCATACCTCCTATGTAGTCACCGGCGGCTTCGCAACCATTGAGATTGCCGATCATACCTGGTACACGGACATGGATGTTGTCACCGACGAAACGATGACCGTGACCCTGACGCCCTTTGTCAAGACCTCCAGCGGACGGCAGAAGCCGCTGGAGCTGATCACCTATGATATCACAATCCCCCTGAGCCCCATTCAGCTCGTTACGCCTGAAAGCCTGCGCACAGAGGTCACTACGGCCATGTATTCCATGCTGTTCAACGTTCGTCCGGGCTCTACCGTGTATATCAACGGCGAGAACGTATCTGATACGGTCAACGAAAACGGCGAGCTGACCTACAATGCAACCGTGCAGCCTATCGGCGACAACGTGTATGACATCGCTGTCCGCAGCCCCTATTGCCGCGATAACAGCATGCAGGTTGTGCTGTACCGTGAAGTGCAGGAAATCCCCCTTGACCTTGCCGCTACGACCTACACATCCACCAGCCTGTCTGCGCTGCAGATCCTGGCCACCACCCTCCCCGGCGCGGAGATCGAGGTGCTTTCTTCCCATTCTGACCTGAACATCACCGATCTTGACACAACGGGCGAGTTTACCTTCTACGCCGTGTTTGACCACATCGGCTACAACACCATCAGTATTGAGGCTTCCTATCCTGGCAAGAAGACCTCCCGCGTGGACTACACCATCTATTACCTGCCCAATCCCGACGTATACACCCCCAAGGCATGGCCCCTCAACAGTGCATCTGACTATGCCGAGCTGCTTGGCAACATCAACTACCGGGCGGAACACACGCAGATTTACGTGGCGGTCGGCGTGATCGACCATTTCGTCAGCGAAAACCCGCAGATGGCAGTCATGTACTGCTCGGATGACGGCAAGACACAGCCAGTGCTGCTCGAAAACCAGACCAAGGCAACATGGAAGGTCGGCCAGTACTACCGTATTTACGCTGACGCCTACGGCACCTACAACAGCATGCCGTGGCTGGTTGCGCGCTATACCTACGAATAATCCAATCCATCACTGAAGGGAGACCCTCATGGCAAACTGTGACATCCTGATTATCGGCTCCGGCCCTGCGGCATGGAGCTGTGCCCTGACTGCCCGCCAGCGCAACCTGAACGTCATCGTTGCTGCCGCCTCCTCTGCTACGGGCTGGCTGCAGCGCGCTGAACGCATCGACAACTATCCCGGTCTTCCGCAGGTATCCGGCAAGGATCTTCTACGCATCTTCCGTCAGCAGGCCGAGGATATGGGTGCACAGGTGATGCCCCTGTTGGCCCGACAGATCATGCCGGTCTGCGATGCAGGCTACATGACGCTCGTAGGCAACGACGTGGTGGAGAGCCGCAGCGTCGTACTGGCCATGGGTGCAGCGCGCCCCCGCCTTCTGCCCGGCGAGGAAGAGCTCCTTGGCATGGGCGTAAGCTGGTGCGGCACATGCGACGGCATGTTCTATCGTGAAAAGGAGGTTGCGGTGCTTTCTGCATGGCAGGGCGGCGTAGAAGAAGGTGAATTCCTTGCCGGTCTCGCCAGCAGAGTGGACTACTACTTTCTCGCAAAGCATGATCAACCGGAGAACGTTCCCTATACCCTTTGCGCGGGTACGCCCAGGGAGCTTGTCCGCCAGGAGGACAGCCGCATTCTCCTGAAAACCGACAAGGGCGAACGCTGCTACGACGGCGTGTTCATCTTCCGGCCAGCCGTAGCCCCTGATTCCCTGCTTCCGGGTCTTGCGCTGAACGGCGCCTTCATCCAGGTTGACCGCAGGATGGAAACGAATATGCCCCATGTCTATGCCTGCGGAGACTGTACGGGCCATCCGCTCCAGATCGCCAAGGCTGTGGGCGAAGGCAACATTGCAGCCATCAGCGCTGCCGAAGACATGCAGGGAGGTACCCATTGATGAAGCATATCACAGCATTCCTGATCCTGCTGTCGCTGCTCTTCACGCTTTCTGCCCATGCGGAACCGCTGACCTTTGCCGACGACCTTGCCGGTGTATACACTTATCCCGAGGGATCCTCTGAGGATGATGCGCGCTATATCTATCGCTACTGCTACCCGCAGATTGCCGACAACAGCGATATTGCACTGCTGATTAACACTACCTACCAGTACACTGCGGATGATGCTCTTGGCTTCGAGGTTCCCATGCAGGCCAGCGACGTGCAGGAGGATGATCCGCAGAAGATCGTCGACGTGTCATACAAGATCACCTGGCAGGATGAGGACTACCTGTCCGTTGCCATTTATAAACAGGTCACCAGCGGCAACGAACTGTCTACTGTCATCAGCGGTCATGTCTTTGCGCTGCATGGCAGCAACGCCGGCAATATCGTCAGCCTTCCTATCCTGCTTGGAATCCTGAAAGCCGATGAAACAGATGAATGGTACAAGGAACGCCAGACAGCCAAGGCAGACGCCTGCGTCCGTGGTCTTGTCTGGGATCGGCTGCAGGAAATGCAGTCAGACGGTACAATCGCGCTCTATGAGGATCTGACCTACGAGGAATTTGAAGCCTGCTTCTATCCGGAAGAGGATTTCTATCTGGATGAAAACGGCAACCCGCTTTTCTTCCTGCTGCCCGGCAGCGTCGCGCCTGAAGATGCAGGCGAATTTCTGATCACCATCACCATGGAAGAGCTGCTGGACGAGATTTAATCCCCTGTCAGGAGCATGTGCATAGGCATGCTCCTTTCTTGTTACGCAAAACGCAGTTCACCGTGCTGTCCGATCCTGTTTTTTGGTTCTTCACGGAAAGTTAGGGAGAGAGAGAGTCCTGACAAGGGAGAAGAAATAGGAATCATTGCGAAAACCGTAGGCAATGCGCTTAGCGACCTTGATTTTGTTGTTAAAGCCCTCAAGTTTACCGGTG
>JAFTWV010000095.1 GCA_017465155.1 Clostridia bacterium | reverse complement strand
GGGTGATATCGCCGCCATAGCACTTGGCCAGCACGTCCTTTCGCATGGCCTTAACGGTTTCACGGGCGATGACCTTGCCGCCGATAGCCGCCTGAATCGGGATCTCGAACATCTGGCGCGGGATCACGTCCTTGAGCTTCTCAGCAATGTTGCGGCCGCGGCCATAGGCCTTGTCACGATGACAGATGATGGAGAATGCGTCGCACAGATCGCCGTTGAGCAGGATGTCCAGCTTGACCAGATCGCTCTCACGGTAATCCTTCAGCTCGTAGTCGAAGGATGCATAGCCGCGGCTGCGGGATTTGATCTGATCGAAGAATTCGAAGATGATCTCATTCAGCGGCAGCTCATAGTTCAGCTTGATGCGGCTGCCCTCGTACTGCATATCGAGGAAAATACCGCGCTTGTCCTGGCACAGATCCATGATTGCGCCGACGGAATCCTGCGGGGTATAGATCGTTGCATGAACGAAAGGTTCTTCCATCATGCTGATCTCGCCGACTGCCGGCAGGTTGGACGGATTGTCAATGCTGACCACTGTGCCGTCCGTCTTGGTGACACGATAGATGACGCTGGGGGCGGTGGTCACGAGGTTCAAATCCCATTCGCGTTCAAGGCGGGTGGTGATGATGTCCATGTGCAGCAGGCCCAGAAAGCCGCAGCGGAAGCCGTATCCCAGCGCGACGGAGGTTTCCGGCTCAAAGGACAGAGAAGCATCGTTCATGCGCAGCTTCTCCAGAGCATCCTTCAGTGCCGGGTAGTCTGCGCCATCCGCAGGGTAGACGCCGCAGTAAACCATGGGAGTCACCTGACGATAGCCGGGCAGGGGATTTGCAGCCGGACGGGCGGCGTCAGTAATCGTATCGCCGACACGGGTCTCGCGCACGTCCTTGATGGACGCAGCTACATAGCCGACGTCGCCGGGCTTGAGGGTGTCACAGGGCTGGTAGCCGGGATTGAACGTGCCGACCTCAACGATGTCGAACTCACCGCCCGTGGCCATGAGCTTCATGCGCATACCAGCCTTGAGGGTGCCCTCCTTGACGCGGACAAAGCAGATCGCTCCGCGGTAGTTGTCATAGAGGGCATCGAAAATCAGCGCCTGCAGGGGGGCGTTTTCGTCGCCTGTGGGCTTGGGTACGTATTCGACGACAGCCTCCAGTACATCCTCGATATTCAGGCCTGTCTTGGCAGAAACGCAGGGTGCATAGGAAGCGTCAAGGCCGATCACATCCTCGATCTCTGCCTTGACTTCATCGGGCTGGGCGCTGGGGAGATCGATCTTGTTGACCACAGGAATGATCTCAAGGTCAGCATCCAGCGCCATGTACACATTGGCGAGGGTCTGGGCCTCAATGCCCTGCGTCGCGTCCACCACCAGCAGTGCACCCTCGCAGGCAGCCAGCGCGCGGCTGACCTCGTAGGTGAAGTCCACGTGGCCGGGGGTATCGATCAGGTTCAGCGTATAGGTTTCGCCGTCCTTGGCCTTATAGGTCATATTGACGGCCTTGCTCTTGATGGTGATGCCGCGCTCACGCTCAAGCTCCATGGAATCAAGAATCTGCTCGGTCATCTCGCGCTTCTGGAATACGCCCGTCAGTTCCAGAATGCGGTCAGCAAGCGTGCTCTTGCCGTGGTCGATATGCGCGATGATGCAGAAATTGCGAATCTTTGAAAGACGATCAGACAAAGTCGTAGCCTCCGTTTAGCCCGTCGGATGGGCATATGAAATCAACCTATATCATAGCTGATTTTGCACGAAATTGCAAGCGCTGTGCCCCGAAAAGCATGAAAAAACCCGTGCTGGTGAAGCTGCGGAAAAATCAGCGTAAAAATGCGATGAAAAGAATAAAAAAATTGTTCTTTTTATGTATTCCCAAAGGACACAATATTTGGTATAATACCTGTGACGCGGTTGTCACCGTATGGTGTAACCGGAAAATAACGAAAGGGGATACACTTTCATGAAGCGTATCATTGCAACCCTGCTGTCTCTGGCAATGCTGCTGACCTGCGTGGTTCTGCCTGCCTCTGCCCAGACCGCGGATGCTGACATCATCGTCGTCGGCGCTGGCGGTGCTGGTCTGTCTGCGGCCATCGCTGCGGCCGAAGCTGGCGCGAACAAGGTCATCGTGCTCGAAATGACCGCGAAGACTGGCGGCGCACTGAACTTCACCTCCGGCTCCATGTCTGCTGCCGGCACCATCATCCAGAAGGAAGAGGGTATTGAGGATACCATCGATTCCTACGTGGCAGACATCATCAATAACGGTGATGACTTCGGCGGCCAGCCCAACGAAGAGCTGATCCGCGTGTACGCCAACGAGGCGACTGAGGTCTTCGACTGGCTGTACGAGGAAGGCATCAAGGATATGTTCAAGCCCGGCGCGGCCCGCGCTGTGTTCGCTCCCGAGCATGCCCTGTACTCCGTGCCCCGTACCTACAAGCCCAGCCCCACCGATCCCAACTACAAGTCCGCTGCCCATCAGGTGCTGGACAAGCTGGTGGCGGCTGACGAGCGCATTGAGATCATCACCCTGACCACTGCGAAGGAACTGATTGCCAATGAAAAGGGCCAGATCACCGGCGTGAAGGCTGTCGGCCCCAATGGCGAGGTTACCTACACCGCCACCAAGGGCGTTATCGTCTGCACTGGCGGCTACTCCTCCAATGGCAAGCTGATGGGTCAGTACGCCGCTGAGGGCGACAAGTATCTGCAGGGCGGCGCTCCCGGCGCTGACGGCTATGGCATCTACATGATGCAGAAGGTTGGCGCTGGCGTGACTGCCATGAATGCCATCCCTACCTTTCCCATGGGTCTGATCTCCCGTACCGACGATACCAAGGGCCAGATTGCTTCCACCTACACCTGGAAGACCGGCGGTATCGCTGTCAACAAGAATGGCGAGCGCTTCTGCAACGAGACCGAGGATGAAGTGTCTGTCCGCGAGGTCGCTCTGGAGGAGCAGCCTGATGCTGTTCTGTTCGACATCTACACCGACAAGATTCTGTCTGATCTGTTCGCTACTCCCTCCGGTTGGATCTTCATGAAGTTCTACTTCTATGAGGGTGGTCTGGGTGATCACGTGATGTACTCTGCTGACTCCATTGAGGAGCTGGCTGAGAAGATCGGCGTTCCCGCTGATAACCTCAAGGCCACCATCGAGAAGTACAACGCTGCTGTTGAGGCGGGCGTTGACGAGGAGTTCGGCCGTGAGCTGAAGACCACTGACTCTTCCTACAATCTGGCGTTCAACAAGATCGAGGGCGAGAAGTTCTACGCCATCCGTCTGCATGCTCTGACTGTCATGACCCTGGGCGGCGTGACTGCCAATGCCAACATGCAGGTTCTGGATGAGGCTGGCAACGTGATCCCCGGTCTGTATGCGGCTGGCGAGTGCGTGGGCGGCATCTGGGGTAAGTTCGTCTCCGGCGGCACCGGCGTCATGGGCCCGATCGTCTTCGGCCGTATCGCTGCCCGTCATGCCATGGCCAACGATATGGCTGAGGGCTATGAGGTCAAGGAAGCTGCTGGTCTGCTGGATGCTTCTCTGTTCGAGAAGGCTGCCGTTGAAACCAGCGCCCGCTTTGACATGACCCGCGCGCTGAAGGATGGCGAGTACACTGCCTCTGCTGTTGGCCACAACGGTGGCGACCTGACTGTGAAGGTCACCATCGAGGGCGGCAAGATTGCTGCTGTCGAGGTTGTGTCTCATACCGAGACACAGGCCATCGCTGCTGGTCCCATCGCGAGCGTTCCTGCTGCTATCGTGGCGGGCAACACCCCCGACGTTGATACTGTTACCGGCGCGACCGTTACCTCTAACACCATCATGGACGCCGTTGCTCTGTGTCTGGAGCAGGCTGCCCAGTAAGGCAAAGGTCTGAGACAGAACTGTATAGTCCATGACACCCTTGCAGCAGCAAACACGGTGTAAAGGATGATTCATCCTTTACATTACACCATGACTGCGGTTCGTCTGTGGTGAATGGAAGCAGTCAACAAAAGCAGCAAGCCGTGCTAGTATGTATGGCTTGCTGTTTTTTTTCTTCGGTTGGATGAATCAATCGTTAAGGGGTGCCCATCAATGCAGGGGCGGAGTCTGCTTCACGGCGTCCGTTGGCAGGAAGCGTATATGCTGGAATAACAGTTGCAATCTGGCAGCAGCTGTGGTATAATTGATATGGTATGCTTGTCATTCATGTACATGTGTCCGCCGTGTATGAGAAAGCATGCTGACTCTGCGGACAGCATAGTACGCAGCAGGTTGCTGCGCGATATCAAAAGGAGGTTATCTCTGTGTCTGGTGACCCATGGGGACCGCTACTGCTTCAGCTTGCGCTGGTTCTTGTGAACGGCTGGTTTGCGGCGACGGAGGTCGCGGTGCTCTCTCTGAATGAGGCAAAACTCCGTCACGACGCCGATGAGGGTGATAAGGTGGCCGAGCAGCTGCTCCGGCTGTCTGAGTCTCCCAATCAATTCCTTTCTACCATTCAGGTGTGCATTACACTGGCAGGCTTCCTGGGCTCTGCGTTTGCGGCGGATTCTTTCTCCGGCCCGCTGGCTCAGGCGATCCTGAGCACGGGTGTATCCATCAATCCGAATGTGCTTGATACCATCTGTGTCGTGGTGATCACGCTGATTCTGTCCTATTTCACACTCGTGCTGGGCGAGCTTGTCCCCAAGCGTTTGGCGATGCACTTCCCGGACAAGATGGCGCGCATGGGCGTGAAGGTGCTGAATGTCTGCTCTGTGCTTTTCCGACCGATCGTCGGTTTGCTGTCTGTCAGCACCAACGGCCTGCTGCGGCTGATGGGCATTGATCCCAATGCAGAGCAGGAGGAGGTCACAGAGGACGATATCCGTATGATGGTTGACATGGGCGGCGAAACCGGCGCCATCGAAGAGACCGAGAAGGAAATGATCGAGAACATCTTCGAGTTCAACAACATCACAGCGGAAAATGTCATGACGCACCGTACGGACGTCACGAGCATCTGGGTTGACGAGGAATGGGATGTTATCCTGCAGACCATCCGCGAGACCGGATTGAGCCGTTTCCCGGTGTACAATGAGGACATGGATGATATCATCGGTACGCTGAACACCCGTGTATTCCTGCTCAATATGCAGACTGAAAAGCCCCGCACTGTCCGTGAGATGCTGCGCGAGGCCTATTTCGTGCCTGAAACGGTGCAGGCGGATCAGCTTTTCCGCAACATGCAGATGAAGAAGATCCACATGGCGATCGTGGTGGATGAATATGGCGGCATGAGCGGTATTGTCACGATGGAGGATCTGCTGGAAGAAATCGTCGGTAATATTTATGACGAGTTTGATCCTCAGGCAGAGGCAGAGATTGTCCATATGGAGGACAACAAATGGCGCGTGTCTGGTCAGGCGGCGCTGGAGGATGTGGCGGATGCGCTGGATGTGGAACTCCCGCTGGATGAGGATTATGATACCTTCGGCGGCTTGATCTTCAGTCAGTTCACGACCATCCCCAAGGACGGCAGCCATCCGGAGGTTGAATGCTGCGGTCTGCATATCTACGTTGACAAGATCGAGGATCACCGGATTGAGACAGCACTTGTGTCCAAAATGACTCCTGCTGCAGACAGTGACAGCCAAGAAACAGACCGAAAGTCTGAAAATGTTTATGAACACTGATCGCTTTCAACGAGATTCATAATTGCTAAATAGCGAGAAACGGACCGAGAGTCGGTAGTATGCTCGCGTATAATGAAAGAAAGCAGCGCGGCTTTCCTGATGAGGAAGCCGCGCTGCTGATATTATGTCGTGGGTCAGTCGGCAAACTGAACAATGGCCCCCAGAAGTCCCGGGCCTGTGTGGATGGCAAGGGCGGGGCTGACCGGTGCAACGAATCCGGAAACGACGTCCAGCTTCTGCCTGAAAACCTCAAGAAGCGCCGTCGCTTCTTCGGGCGCAGCTCCATGGACAATCGCCACGCGGATGTGTCTGCCCTGATACCGCCGGAAGAATTCGTTCTTCATCGCTTCCAGTGCATTGGCAAATCCGCGAGCTTTTACCAGCGTGTTGTATACACCGTCATCATTGACGTAAATGACCGGCTTGATCTGCAGCAGGGAACCGACAACGCCTTCGACAAGACCGATGCGGCCGCCTTTGCGCAGGAAGTCCAGCGTGCGGATGACGAAGGTCCCCAGTTGGTGCCTGCGCAGCTCATGGATGCGGGCAATGGTATCTTCGACGGTCATGCCATGATGGAGGCATTCTGCCGCTTCCAACACGAGCAGACCCAGCCCGCAGGAGAGCGTTTTGGTATCTACCACATCCACTTGCAGTCCCTCGGTCTCCTCGGCGATGATCCGTGCCATATTGTATGTTCCGGAAAGACCGCCGCTCATGCTCAAATGGAGGATGCGGGTTGCGCCTTCGTCGCGCAGCCGTCGGTAGAGCGCGCTCACATCCTCCGGCAAGGGCAGGGAGGTCTTGGGATACTCCTGCTTGAGGATCTCATAGAGCTGCTCCTGCGAGATCTCAAGCCTGTCGCGGAATTCGCCCTGACTGGTAGCGACGCGGAGCGATACGGTACGGATGTCCCAGTGCTGAAGCTGCTCCTCAAGCAGGTCACAGGCAGTATCGGTGACCAGCGCAACCTTGTCCTGACCGATGGTGAACATTGGCAAGTCTCCCTTCTGAGGCAACAAATCAGTTACATTATAGCACACGCGATGGTCAAGTCAAGCCGCTGCTGCGACAAAATGCCCGTCTGCGCGCGCCTGAACTGGAAAAAAACTCTGAATACATGTAAAATCTCATCCCCGGAAGGTTGACAATCGACGGGAGTTGATTTACCATGTATGGTGAGTATTACTGTAAATCCGACCGCCGCAAGGCGGATCGACGCGGAGGCCATGATACGATGATGAAGCTTGGTAAAAAGCTGCTGACCAGCCTGCTTGCCCTGATGATCCTGATGACAGCAATGCCCACGGCGCTTGCCGAGTGGACGATGCTGCAGGTGACCTTTATCGGCATGTATGCTACCAGCGATGGCTCTTATACTGCCCGCAGCCTGACGGGTACCTTTGAGGTACATCAGGGCGGCGAGGTGATCGGTACGATCAATGTGTCCGCTCAGGGCAGCAATATGATCACGCTGGAGAAGAGCGGCAATGTACGCCTTGTCCCCGTGATGGACACCATGCCTGAGGATGCACCGGTCAACGAGTTTGGCTATTCTGTGTCCATTGCCGACGGAAAGCTGAACAACGCGCCTGTGGTCGTGTATGCGAACGCAGGTCTGTTTACCGTACATACGGAAAGCCAGGCGTCCTTTGAGCTGATCAATGAGCGCAGCGAAACGGTGAAGTATTTCAGTACCGACAGCCGCGGCGACTATGCGCTGGATACTGCCATTCCTGCCGGTCTTTATACGCTGCGAATGGTCAATGCGTCTCTGGCGATCACTCCCTGGCGCGACAAGGTGATTGAGGTCAAGAACTATACCGGACCCGACTCTATCCTGAATGTGGATGCTTCTTATTATTACGTTGCGCCCACCATGGTGCCGCGTCCTACGGCAACGCCTTCTCCCACGCCTACGGCAACGCCTTCTCCCACGCCTACGGCAACGCCCGTGCCCACGCCTGTGCCTACGGCAACACCTTCTCCCACGCCCACGGCAACGCCTACAGCTACGCCTACGGCGGAACCCACCGCTACGCCGACCGTAGAGCCGACCGCTACGCCTACTGCGGAGCCTACTGCAACGCCGACTGTTGAACCTACGGAAGAACCCGAGGTTGTCGAAGTTGTTGAGGTTGGGAAGACCGCTGCGGACGCGCCTGCTGTGACGCCTGAAGCGGAACCCACTGCCGAGCCGACGAAGGAGCCGACCGCTACGCCTACTGCGGAACCGACGGCAACACCGACCGCAGAACCGACTGCAACGCCCACGCCTACCCCCACGCCGACGCCCACTCCTACACCTACCCCCACGCCTGTTCCTGTAAACGGCGCGCTGGTTATTGACGTAAAGGGCGGCGACGTAACTGCAGGTTATGAGGTTTCCTTCGGCGGTCAGGTTATTTCCGCCGGAAGCATCAAGCCCGGTGATACCCTTCGTATGGCTGATCTGGACAGCGGCGACTATATCGTGACGCTCATCCTGCCGGAAAATGTGATGCTGACCAGTCTGAACGGCTATTCCAGCCAGCAGCGGGATATGGCGCAGTGGATGGTCAATATCACTGCGGGGAATGAGAGCCTGTATAGTGTAGAACTGAAATACGTGCCTGTACCCACGCCGGTTCCGGTGGTTGGTACGCTCGTGCTTGACGCAGTTGGCGACGAGGTCGCAGCGGATTACGAGCTGACAGCCAATGGCAATGTCGTGTCTGCGGGCAAGGTCAGTGTTGGCGAGCCCGTCCGCATTGAGGAGCTCGACGAGGGCAGCTACATCATCAGCGTGATCATGAACGACGATGTGCTGATGGTCGGCCTGAATGGCTATCCGAGCATGCAGCGCGGCATGGCACAGTGGATCGTGAATATCAATGCCGGCCGTGAAAGCCTCTACCGGATCGAGCTGCGCAAGCCTGTCAGCATCACCGGTACCCTGACGGGGCTTGACAGCGAAGCAACGATCACGGTCAGCGGCTCTTCCAAACAGTATACCTTGACTGCATCGGATGCATACAGCATCGATGCGCTTGAACCCACGACCTATACGATCCGTGTGAGCCTGCCTGCCGGCAGCTATACCGGCGAGGGCTGGACCTTCACGGAAGAAGACGGCCTTGTGACGGCGACTTACGTTTCTTCAGTTTCCGATGGCGAGCAGCTTGTGCTTCCTGCTATTGAGAAGCATATCATCGGTACAGCCAGCGGCTTTGTGCAGGGGCTGAACGGTGAAGCGCTTCAGGGCGTCGAGGTGCTTGTGACGGATGCTCAGGAAGTGGAAATCGCCCGCACAGTCTCGGATGACGCAGGCTTCTGGACGGTTTCCGGTCTGTATGCCGGCGACTACATGGTGCAGTATGACGCGCCCTCCGGTCAGATCATTCCCGGCGGCGCCTTCACCATTGACGAGCTGAGCACTGCGCCTGTCCTCAGCACCAAGGCTGCGGTTCCCTCTGCACTCACGGTGCAGGTTTTCATCGATGCGAACAACAACGGCAATGCCGGTAAGTATGAATCCAAGCTTTCCGGCGTGAACATCACCGTCCTGAAGCGGGAGGGCGATGCCGAGATCGTCGCTACCACCGGCGTGACGGACAATGAAGGCCAGGTGAGCCTGGCTGTTCCGGCGGGATTCTATGTCGTCCGCTGCGAGCTGCCTGCTGGCTTTGGTTATTCCGCCAAGGGTGAGAAAACGGGCCTTGCGTACAATGAGATGGAAACGTCTGTTGAGCGCATGCAGGAGCTTCCGAACGTGGCGATGACGGCTGGAAATGTTACGGAGATCGGCATTGGCGCCATGTCCATGGCAGCCGTTTCCGGCACGGTCTGGCTGGACGAAAACGAAGATGGCGTCTGGCAGGAAGATGAGCCCGGATATCCCGGCATGAAGGTGACAGCGACTGGTACCCGCAATGGTCTGGTCTACGAAGCTGAGACGGACGAGAACGGCAATTACTATATCGGTCAGCTGAAGCCCGGCAATTACAGGATCAGCTACTTTGTTCCCGGCGGTCATGTATTCACCAACAAGGCCAGCGCTGGCGACAAGGAGCGCCGCTCCATCATGACGGAAGAGGGAGAGACGGAAGGAACGCTCCGCCATGATTTTGCGGAAGGTGAGCTGCTGGACAACCAGAACATCGGTCTGGTGCAGGCTTCTGTCATCCAGGGCATCTGCTTCATGGACAGCAACTATAACGGCTATTATGACGAGGGGGAAGCGCCTCTTGCCGGTGTTCAGCTGGAGCTGTTCCGCGCAAGCAACAGCAAGCGGCTTGCTACGGCTGAGTCTGGCGCCGATGGCTCGTTCATCTTCGACGGCATGCGTGGCAGCACCTTCAACATCAAGGCCCTTCTGCCTACTGGCTACACCTACTCTTACAGCGTGGATGATCCTGAAGGCAATCAGTTTGGCCCCATCAACGGCAAGCGTGAGCAGACCGTGCGGGACATTGCCGTGTCCAGCTTCGAGACGAAGAACATGGTCATTGGTGCAATCCAGTACGGTAAGATTCACGGCGTTGCGTATCTGGATGAAAACTTTACCGGTTCCTGGGAATCCGGTGATGACGTGGTTTCCGGCCTGAGCGTGTCGCTGATCAACGCGCGCGGTGAGGTGCAGGCCACTGTACGCACCAACAACCGCGGTCTGTATTCCTTTACGGACGTTCCTCCCGGAACCTATACCATTGAGATGACCGCCAAGGATGGCTATGCTTTCACTACGCAGGGCGAGGGCAGCGTGATGCTGAATCTTGGCGACGGCAAGGGCCGCTCAGTTCCGATCGTCCTGGACAACGGAAAATCTATGACCGGCATGGATTCCGGTATGATTATCCCCAGCATTGTCAAGGGTAAGGTTTTTGCGGATGCCAATGACAATGGCCTCTATGACAGCGGCGAGGGTGGCCTGAAGGGCACTGTCGTACGCCTGATGCAGGAGAACGAGGAAGTGTATGCTGTAACTGTGGGCAGCAGCGGCGATTTCGAGTTTGACGCTGTGCTGCCTGGCCGTTACTACCTGCGCTATGAGCTGCCTGAAAACGGCATCTTCTCTTCCATTGCGGCCGGCGGCAACCAGATTCTCGGCGAAGACGGCGTCGGCGCAGGCGACTGGTTTGACATCGCGACCGAGCAGACCTGGGTTGCACCTGTGTGCGGCGGCCTTGATCTGGGCGTAATTTCCGGCGTGTTCTTCTCGGATGAGGACGGCAGCGGCATTCAGGAGGAGGGCGAAATTGCGCTTGCAGGCGTGTCCATCGTGCTGACCCCTTCCCGCGAAGATTTGGATCCTGTCACGATTGTCACCGGCGAGGACGGCTCCTTCATGATGACCGATCTGCGGCCTGATACCTATACGCTGTCTGTAACCTGTCCGGCGGAGAAGGTCATTTCCCGTCTGGAGGACGTGACGCTCGGTCTGGCACAGGGTCTGGGAGAACAGACCATCACTCTGGAAGTAGGTATGGGCAGCGAATGGATCGATCAGAAGATCGGCTGCTGCAAGCCCGGAAGCCTGAGCGGACAGACCTGGCTGGATGAAAACAACGATGGTGCGTTTGATGCCAGCGAAGTGCTTCCCGAGGGCGAGCCTGTGTTCATTATTAACCAAAAGACCGAAGAGCTTGTTGCGACCATGCGTACCGATGCGGAGGGCAAGTTCTCTCTGGAGGGTCTGGCGCCCGGCACCTACATGCTTCGGTATGAGCTGAGCGACAGCATTCTTGCTCCCAAGCCCGGCGACAGCACCTTTGTTGAGGAAGATGGAGCCCTTGTGATGCGTGACATCACAATCACGCAGGGGATTCACAAAACGGGTATGGTGCTGGGCATGGTACATGAAACATCGATTGGCGGCATGGTCTGGATCGACCGCAAGGGTGAAACCTATCCTGTGGAGGGAGCGGTCGTCAGCCTGCTGGATGCTTCTGGCGATGTGCTGTCTACCATGACTACGGAGACAGATGGCATGTATCTCTTCGGCGGTCTGATGCCCGGAGATTTCGCACTGTCTGTCAGCATGCCCGATGGCTATGCAGTGGTCGAATCCCATGACGAACGCCTGACGGAGGACGGTCTGATCAGTGTAATGACCAAGTGCAACGGTACTACGGCAACGAGCGATGTCATTACCGTGCGAATGTCCGAGGATCTGCTGGAAATGAATATCGGAAGCGTACTGCCCGGTAGTCTGGGTGACCGCGTATGGCTGGATCTGAACGGCAATGGCCTGCAGGACGGCGAGGAAGGCGGCATTCCCAATGTGACCATTGAGCTGATGCGCGGCGACGAAGTCCTCGCGACCACCGTCAGCGATCAGTATGGTTACTATCGCTTTGACAATCTGTACCCGGCTGCATACACCCTGCGCGCAACCGCACCGGCAGAGGTCATCCCCACGCAGCTGCGCGAGGATCTGCCGCTGATTGTATCCGTGCTGGGTGAGAACGGCGTGTCCATCCCGGTGCAGGTGCTGTCTGATGCGGCGAACTACAACGCTGACCTTGGCTATGTGCTGGTGGATGAGGAGCATTATCCTGCCGGCTATGGCGAAGGCGCGAAGCAGGACTGGACCTACGCACGCTGATCAAGAAAACCGGGCTGCTGTACTGTCAATGGTACGGCAGCCCTTTTTATGCATAACGAAGCATGAGACTGAAAGGAGACGCGGGATGGATCATAAAACCTATACGATGATAGAAAGCTACATGCTGTCCTGCATGAAGGACAGCGCACATGATAAGGATCATGTTGACCGCGTGCTTTACCATGCACTTGATATTGCCCAAGGAGAATGCGGCGTTGATATGGACGTGCTGATTACAGCGTGCCTTCTGCATGACATTGCCCGGAGCGAGCAGCTGGCGGATCCTTCTGTCTGTCATGCGCTGTACGGTGGAGACAAGGCATACCGTTTCCTTGTTGAGAACGGCTTTGATGCTGTCAAGTCCGAACATGTCCGGCAGTGCATCCGTACGCATCGCTTTCGCAAAAGCTGCCAGCCGGCCAGCATCGAAGCGAAGATCCTCTTTGATGCAGACAAGCTTGATGTAACCGGTGCAATTGGCATTGCCCGCACCCTCATCTACAATGGTGAGGTCTCGCGGCCGGTTTACAACACCCGTGCGGATGGGAGGGTATCCGATGGCTCGCAGGATGAGACGGATTCCTTCTTTCACGAATACCGCTTTAAGCTGGAGAAGATATACGGACGTTTCTATACAGAAAGGGGAGCCCTGCTGGCAAAGCAGCGGCAGAAGGCAGCTGTGCAGTTCTATGAAGCTCTTTATGGGGAAGTGGCTCAGGCCTACACGCAGGGCCAGAAGCTGCTTGCACGGGCTATGGAGCATCGTGACACGGATGCCTGATACACAAAAGCAAGGAGACCGCATTGGGCCTCCTTGCTTTTGTCATATTTAGGGAACCGGCAGTTTTATCAGAGCAGAATGTACCGGATATCTGCAACGTCGCGTCCGCCAATACGGTAGGCGACGCGGTCAGAAGTACGGATAAAGCCATGCTTGCGATAGAAGGCGTCACCGAGTTGATTTCCTTCGATGGCCCAGAGGTAGAAGCGATCATAACCGTCCAGCTTCATGATGCGCTGCAGCTCCTTCAGAAGCGCGCTGCCGATCCCTTGACGCATCACCTCCGGCAGCAGGTACAGAGAAACGATTTCGCACCAGTCGCCGTAGCCCTCGTCACGGCCGCGGCCAAAGATCGCACAGCCGACGGCGTTGCCGTCAATCAGGGCCAGCAGGCCGTACATCTGCCCGCTGCCAAGCCATGAGCGCAGCGAAGGAACCCAGTATTCATCCGGCAGGCGGTCCAGGTAATGATCGGCGATTACGCCGCGATAGGTTGCACGCCAGCTGGCGGCATAAATATGGCTGATCAGCGCCGCATCTTCCGATGTAGCGTCGCGGAATGTCAGCATGCGGGGACACCTCCATGATTGTATAAGCGGGATCTGCCTGTTCATGATACGGCAAACGCCGGTTCGTGTCAAGAGGAAAGCATGCGGTTGCTACATGCTGTATAAAGTTGATTTATCCGTGCTGATTTGTTATAATGAGCTGTAAACGATAGGAAAGGAGCGATAGGCATGAAGCTGATTCCTTTGGTTCTTGGCGGTATTGCCCTTGCAGGCGCGGCGGTGCACATGATCCGGCGTAAGCTGGATATCGAATCCATCCCGGAACATGAAGAAAAAGTGCAGCCTGTCATCAGGGGCGAGGATGATGATGAGTGGTTTCAGCGGCTCCTGAACGACGAGGAAACAGAAGAGCCGATCCCGATGACAGATGCAGCGGCACAGGTACTGGCCAGCAGCCGGACGATGGATCCTGTAACGCTGTGTCCGGCGAGTCTGGTGACCTTTGTGATGGAGGATGGCCGCGAGCGCAGGCTGAGTGTCCGCGGCGAGGGTGGAATACACCTGCAGATCGGAGACCGCGGCTTGCTGCAGACACAGGGGGATGATTTTATCTGCTTCGAGAAGGATAATGGCGAGGTTATCGGCGCAATGTACTACATTCCTGCGCCTTCGCCCGAGGAGGAATGAACGGATGGATTGGGAAGCGATACGTATCGGACTGATGATGTTGGGCGGCGCGATGGGAGCGATCCTGCTGCTTATGCTGGTGGCAAAGGTGACCAGCATGGTGAATGTGGAAGCACGTGAAGGCCGCAAGCCCGTGTATAACATGGAAGCTGTTGTAAAAGGAAAGCGCACGTTGGTGGAGGCTGATACTGAGAATCCCGCCATTCCCAAGACACGTTACTTCGTCACGTTCCACAAGCGCGACGGCAATCGCATTGAGATGGAGGTTCCCGGCGAGGACTACGGCCTGGCAGCCGAGGGCGACGAGGGCATCCTGGTTTATCAGGGTGACGAATTCATTGTATTCAAGCGCATCAGCTGACATGCTGGACATGGAACTGTATCTTTAAGCCCAAAGCTGTCGAAAACGCGTCGTCATCATGATATGATGTGCTCATCCGGGTAAAAGATGCGGATGCAAGGAGGAAATGATCATGGGGATCGTAATGAACAGCGGATTTGGCATGGGCGGAATGCATGACTTTATGTTTGATGTGTTTCCGGTGATTTTCAGCATCATGTTTGTGATCATTCTCGGCGTATTCGTCGTGACAGCCTTGAGCGGTGTACGTCAATGGCACACGAACAACAATTCACCGAGACTGACAGTTCATGCTGCTGTCGTAGCCAAGCGGACGCAGGTGGGGCATCATCATCATGGGACACATGAACATCGACACTCGCATACCTACACACATTATTTTGTGACCTTCGAGGTTGAAAGCGGCGACCGGATGGAATTCGAGGTGTCCGGGCAGGAATCGGGTCTGCTGGTCGAGGGAGACCGGGGAACACTGACCTTCCAGGGCACACGGTATCAGGGATTTGCACGGGAAGGCTGATTTGCTGTACTGAACGTGAACGGGCTGGTGTCTGCAGGACCATCTGAGGGGCTGGCGCATACAGCATGGAAAGCTGCATAAACGTTACTCCCCAAAGTGTGCTGTCCTTTTTCAATGAGTCAGGAGGAATGAACGAAATGAACATGGCGTTCTGGCTGAAATACGGCGATTTCATTCTGGATATCTGCCTCTATGTGGGGATTGCCGTACTGCTGGTATTGGCCTCCAGGTGGATATGGAAGGCGCGCGAGGAAAAGCGAAACCGAAAGGCAGCAGAAGATTACTACCTTCGGAAAGAAGAAGAAAAGTTCTGACAAGTGTACGGCTGCCATCGTGCACAGCGCTTTGCTGTATCTGGCGAACGCAGAACTGCACCATGTGAAGCCTGCAACTGGCGTCATAAATATTACGGGAGGCAATACCAATGGCCTATCAAGCGCTCTACCGGCAGTGGCGGCCGGTTGACTTTTCATCAATGGTCTCGCAGGAGGCTGTTGTATCCACGCTGCGCAACCAGATTACCACCGGGCGCATTGCTCATGCGTATCTGTTCTGCGGAAGCCGGGGCACCGGCAAAACGTCTACGGCAAAGATTATGGCCCGGGCTATTAACTGCGAATCGCCTGTGAACGGCGATCCATGCGGACGGTGTGAGAGCTGCAGAAGGCTGCTGGGCGAGGAATCCATGGATGTAATGGAGATCGACGCCGCGTCCAACAATGGCGTAGATGAGATCCGTGATCTGCGCGAGACGGTCAAATATCCGCCCCAGCACGGTAAATTCAAGGTTTATATCATCGACGAGGTGCACATGCTGTCCGCCTCGGCTTTTAACGCGCTCCTGAAGACGCTGGAGGAGCCTCCGGCTCATGTGGTATTCATTCTTGCAACCACAGAGCCTCAAAAGTTGCCTGCGACCATTCTCAGCCGCTGTCAGCGCTTTGATTTCGGGCGGATTCCGGCGGGTCAGATTGCAGGCCGTCTGCGGCAGGCTGTGGAAGGTGCGGGCGGTACCGCGACGGATTCGGCGCTGAATATGATCGCACGTGCTGCAGAAGGCGGCATGCGTGACGCACTGTCCATCCTTGACATGTGCCTTGGCTATCAGAACGACGTGACAGATGACCTGGTCCGCAGTGTACTGGGAACGAGCGACAGAGGATTCCTCTTCCGCTTTACCGATGCGCTGGAGTTTGAGGATGCATCCACGGTCATGGCAATGATTGACGAGCTGATGCGTGCAGGCAGGGAGCCCATGGTGTTTGCCAAGGACATGAGCCAACACCTGCGTGCGCTGCTGATGGCCAAGACCTGCCCGGATGATCTTGCGTCGCTGCTTGATCTGACGGCTGAAGCAGCGGAAGAGTACGTCGGGCAATCGGAGGAAATGACGGTCACACGGATGATGAAGATGCTCGAGCTGTTCATGAGCGTCGAAACAGAGCTGCGGTGGGCGTCATCGCCGAGGATTGTGCTGGAAAATGCGGCGCTCAAATGCTGCCTGCGCACACAGGAGGTGGATGCGGCCGCACTCAACGACCGCATTGCACAGTTGGAGAAGCAGGTTGCAGATCTGACTGAAAAGCTGAAGAATGGCGTTGTAGCTGCCGCACCCGCCAAAAAAGAAAAGGCGTCCGATGCAAAGCCCGCGCCCAAGAAGGCAGATGTTCCCAAACCCAAGGTGCTCACGCCTACGGGACGCAGCACGGATGAAACCTGGAAGGAAGCTCTCAATCTCCTCAAAAAGACCGATCCGGGCGTACATTCCTTCCTCACGCAGGGACGGTACATCGGCTGCGATGGTACGCTGTACCGCTGGGAAGCCGCAGCGGGCATGGACTTTTTCGCTACAGCGCTCAACAAGGAGGACAAGCGACAGGCTGTCTGCAAGGCGCTGACGGAAGCTGCCGGCGTGGAGAGCCGCTTTGAAGCTGTTACTGCTGGTGCCGGACAAAAGCAGGATGACGGCGACGATGCCTTTGTCGCGCAGCTTGAACAAACCTTCGGCAAGGCCAACACGATGGTGCAGGAGGATGCCAAATAATGCATGCAGATGCGCAGCTCCGGGCAATGTTTGCGGATATCCTCCCTCTGCGAGGTCTGATCGAAGCAGGGCTTGACAACGGAAAGGCGGTCAGGCCTACTGGCGCGGATTATGCGGCGCTGGAGATCGGCGACTTTGTGATATTGGGCGGCAATCCGCAGGAGCAGGGGGCTGCTGCGTTTCTGGAGGAGCTGATCATGCTCAGCCCGGTCAGTACGGTGCTGGTATATGCGCCCGGACCGTGGGGCAGGCTGCTGGCGGATACAGGCGTCCCTTGTACAGTGAGCACCCGCTGGAGCTTCGATCATGATGTACAGCCTGATGACAGGCGCCTGCAGGCAATAACGGAGGAACGGCACGATGTACGCTTTGTGCCGATTGATGGCGCGCTGTACCGTTGGTGCCGCGAGCAGGCATGGACGTATGATTTCGTCAGTCAGTTTCCAACGGAGGCGGCGTATCGGCGCAGCGGCATGGGCGTGCTTGTGGAGGCAGACGGACGATTTGTTGCCGGAGCCAGTTCGTACGTCTCTTATCGGCAGGGAATTGAAATACAGGTTGAGACGCGCAAGGATTGTGAGGGCAGGGGATACGCAACCCTTGCTGCGGCAGAGCTGATTCTCATGGCTCATCAGCGTGGATGGCGGGCAACCTGGGATGCAGCATCGGAAGCCTCTGCGCATATTGCCCGGAAGCTTGGGTACCTATGCACTGGTGCATATGAGATCATTGAGATCAATCAAAAAGGATAAGTATTGAGGCCGTCTTGTAAGGAGACGGCTTTTTACGTCTAACAAAGGCGGAGAATTGTCATATTTGAGACAAAATTTTTTTTGGAAGCAGGAAATAGGAGGTACATGGAGAATTAGGAAAGTTGGGTTAAATTGAGGACTCAGTTTATTTTAAGTAAACTGGATCTGATATGACGGCCGTGAAGGGAGATACCAACACGGGCGTGCATACCCTGAGACGTTCGTCTCATTGTCGTAAGCCCGTTCTCCCATAAAAAACACGGCCATACGCCGCGTGAGAAAGGAAGGTGTAAAAGATGCAAAACCTGACGTTTGTTGATACCCTGCTGGTGGCGGTTGTCGGCATACTGGTCGTTTTCTTCGGCCTGGTGGTGCTGATCCTGCTCATCAACCTGATGGGCGCGCTGACTGGTAACATGGGCAAGAAGGCCGAGAAGGCTTCTGCGCCTGCTGCTGCACCGGTCGCTGCTGTGGCGGCTCCTGTGGCTGCTGTGGTGGCTCCTCTGGTCACGCCCGATACCAAGGTGAAGCCCGCCAAGGTGGATGCGCAGACCGTGGCTGTCCTGACTGCTGCGATCGCCGCTACCCGTGGTGAAGGCTATCCCTTCAAGATCCGCCGCATCGTCCGCGTGAACAAGGCCAACTGATCGCACCTCATTGCACTTCCCGAAGAATACAAAACAAACCACACCTTTGAAGGAGGAAATCCAACATGCGTACTTACAACATCACTGTGAACGGCCAGACCTATGTCGTGGACGTTGAGGAAGTGGGCTCTCCCGCTCCTGCCGCCGCTCCTGTTGCTGCTCCCGTGGCTGCTCCCGTGGCTGCTCCGGCTCCTGCCGCCGCTCCCGCCCCTGCTGCTGCTCCCGCTCCTGCCGCGCCCGTGGCCGGCGGTGCTTCCGTGAAGGCTCCCATGCCCGGCACTATCCTGGACGTGAAGGTTGCCGTTGGCCAGAAGGTCAATGCCGGCGATACCATCTGCGTGCTGGAGGCCATGAAGATGGAGAATGAGATTCCCGCTCCTCAGGCCGGCACCGTTGCTCAGGTTCTGGTTTCCAAGGGCGGCTCCGTCAACGCTGGCGATGTGATGGTCGTTCTGGCGTAAGCTGATAAAGCAAATACTGACGGAAAGTGAGTTGATTCGATGCAGTTCATCATTGATGCGCTGACTGGTCTGTGGGAGACCTCCGGCGTGTTCTTCTTCCTGCAGGATCCCCTTGCTCTGATCATGGTCGGCGTTGCCTGTGTGCTGCTGTATCTGGCCATTGTCAAGGGCTTCGAGCCCCTGCTGCTGCTCCCCATCGCCTTCGGTATGCTGCTGACCAACCTGCTGGGCAGCGAGGTGTTCCATGAGGAGCTCTTCGCCGGCGGCCACGTGAACTGGGGCCTGTTCGGCGGCGCTGTCATGCTTGACGGCACTAAAATCAGCGACCTGACCGCTTACTGGGTCAACGCCGCTGGCAATATCTTCACTGTGAACGGCAACGAGCTGATCGGTCACTTCGTCAACGCTGTGACCATGCCCGAGGGCAAGACCAGCATCATGCTGGCCGATGCGCTGGCTCAGCTGGCTGCTAACGGCAACGCTGCCTCTATCGTCATGGAGAAGACCTTCTATCTCGAGGGTACCTCTGTGCTGAATGCGCTGGGTCAGGTCATTGCTGTTGAAGGCGGCAAGACCATCTCCGGCGGTCTGCTGGACTACCTGTATCTGGGCGTCAAGCTGGGCATCTATCCCTGCCTGATCTTCATGGGCGTTGGCGCCGGCACCGACTTCGGTCCCCTCATCTCCAACCCCAAGACCCTGCTGCTGGGCGCTGCAGCACAGCTTGGCATCTTCATGACCTTCATTGCTGCTTCTTTCATGGGCTTCACGCCTGCTGAGGCTTCCTCCATCGGCATCATCGGTGGTGCGGACGGCCCCACCGCCATCTGGCTGACCGGCAAGCTGGCCCCCCATCTGCTGGGCCCGATCGCTGTTGCTGCATACTCCTACATGGCGCTGGTACCCGTCATCCAGCCCCCGATCATGCGTGCTCTGACCACCAAGAAGGAACGCGAGATCGTGATGGAGCAGCTGAAGCCTGCCACCAAGACCCAGAAGATTCTGTTCCCCATCGTTGTGACCATTCTGGTCTCCCTGCTGCTCCCCTCTGCGACTTCTCTGGTTGGCGCCCTGATGCTGGGCAATCTGGCCAAGGAGTGCGGCGTGACCGAGCGCCTGAACAAGACGATGCAGAACGAGCTGATGAACATCGTCACCATCTTCCTGGGCATCACTGTCGGCGCAACTGCCACCGCTTCCACCTTCCTGAAGATGGACACCATCAAGATCATCGTGATGGGCGTCGTTGCCTTCGGTATGGGTACTGCCGGCGGCGTGCTGCTGGCCAAGGTCATGAACTGGATCTCTGGCGGCAAGATCAACCCGCTGATCGGTTCTGCTGGCGTGTCCGCCGTGCCTATGGCTGCGCGTGTGTCCCAGCGTGAGGGCCAGAAGGCCAACCCCGCGAACTTCCTGCTGATGCACGCCATGGGCCCCAACGTCGCTGGCGTTATCGGCTCTGCCATCGCGGCCGGCGTGCTGCTGTCCATGTTCGGCGGCTGATAAGCATGAATGGCTGCTGACGGGAAAAACCTGAACAGGGGAGTCCTGTCAGCGCCATCACGCCTGTGCCACGTTTGACTGCTACCATTTGACAGGAGGAATATCAACCTATGGCTAAGGTTAATATTACCGATACTGTCCTGCGTGACGGCCATCAGTCTCAGGCCGCCACCCGCATGACGACGGCAGAAATGCTGCCGGCTTGCGAAATGCTGGACAAGGTCGGTTACTACTCTCTGGAGTGCTGGGGCGGCGCGACCTACGACAGCTGCCTGCGCTTCCTGAACGAAGATCCCTGGGAGCGTCTGCGCACCCTGCGCAAGGCTCTGCCCAACACCAAGCTGCAGATGCTGCTGCGCGGTCAGAACCTTCTGGGCTACCGCCCCTACGCCGATGACGTGGTCGATGCTTTCGTTAAGAAGGCTATTGAGAACGGCATCGACATTATCCGCTGCTTCGACGCTCTGAACGATCTGCGCAATATGCAGACCGCTGTCAAGGCGACCAAGAAGTACGGCGGCATCGCTGAGATCGCGCTGTCCTACACCGAGTCTCCCGTGCATGACGAGGATTACTTCGTCAAGCTGGCTAAGGACATCGAGGCCATGGGCGCGGATCTGATCTGCATCAAGGACATGGCGAACCTGCTGCTGCCCTATAAGGCATACAGCCTGGTCAAGCGCCTGAAGGCCGCCACCAAGCTGCCCATCGTCCTGCACACCCACAACACCACCGGCACCGGCGATATGGTTCTGATGAAGGCCATCGAGGCGGGCGTGGACGTGGTTGACACCTGTCTGTCCCCCCTGGGTTCCGGTACCTCTCAGCCTGCGACCGAGACGCTGGTCGCCACCATGGCTGGCACTGAGTACGACACCGGCCTTGACCTGGATCTGCTGGCGAAGCTGGCTGACCACTTCCGCGGCGTTGCGGATCGCCTGACCAAGGATGGCTGGCGTGATCCCTCCCGTGTACTGGGCGTGGACGTCAAGACCCTGCAGTATCAGGTTCCCGGCGGCATGCTGTCCAACCTGATCGGTCAGCTGAAGCAGGCTAACCAGATGGACAAGTACTATGAGGTGCTGGCTGAGGTGCCTGTCGTCCGTAAGGACTTCGGCTATCCGCCGCTGGTCACTCCCACCTCCCAGATCGTTGGCACGCAGGCCGTTATGAACGTGCTGGGCGGCGAGAAGTACAAGATGGTTCCCAAGGAGTCCAAGGACCTGCTGGCCGGCCGTTACGGCAAGCTGCCTGCTCCTGTGAACGAGGCTGTCCGCAAGAAGTGCATCGGCGACACCCCCGTCATCACTCACCGCTATGCTGATGATCTCCCTCCGGAGATGGCTCAGCTGCGCAAGGAAGTGAAGGACAAGGGCTGGTACACCTGCGAGGAAGACGTGCTGTCCTACGCGATGTTCCCCAAGGTTGCACCCAAGTTCTTCGAGTACCGCGCGGCTCACTCCTTCAAGGTGGACACCAAGGGTATCGAGATCGGCGAAGCGACGATCTGAACGAAATAAGCATGACCCTCACCAGCAATGGTGAGGGCTTTTTGCATACGCGGTATCGTCAGGGATTGTTATGTTTCGAATTGACATTTTAAAAGATTAGTATAATATGAGAAAATGGAGGTGGACATATGAAAAAGGTATTTGCAATCGTTCTGGGGCTGGCTTGTCTCTTGACGTCTATTTCTGCTTATGCAGACGGCTTTGATCACACGGTTTTGATGGCTTGAAGGACTATGGCATCAATGACTGGGGTACATGGTATTACAATGTGTATCACATCCAGGAGAGCGAGGCCGAAGTGATTCAGTTCGGCTTCAACCTTGGTGAAGATATGGGAACCGGTTCAGCGTTCCTGTTTCTGCAGGCATGGATCTGGAACCCTGGTGAGCTTTACAGCGTCGTCAAGACGCAAGTCAACAGCGCGACGATAGAAACAGATAAGGCGACGATCACTTGTACGTTCCTGCATCTGACTTTGGTTCTTCGTTGGTTCTTACAAACGTCAGCACAGATATGATGAAGACCATTGCTGAGGCAGAGACGCTGTCCATCACGCTGAAGACTCAGGATGGCGATGTCAAGCTGGATCTGGATGATGAGAAGATCGCGCAGTTCATCGAATTTGCGTCCGCGCTCATAGCGAGCGATGCAATGAACTATGTCGAATGCGACAGTGCAAGGGGGATGGATCTGATGGCTGATACGCAGTTCCCCTGTAAAATTGCAGAAAAGTAATCATTACACGACCATAAAACGAATAGTGCGGCACACCTATCCTTCTGGGTGTGCCGCTTCAATATATCGGCTGTCAGAATGGAGTGGCTCAAGCAAGCTTATTCCCAGCCTACGCGTCCCTTGCTTTCCAGAAACGCCTGCTGGTGAAATGATGGCACCCAGATTCCGGGGCTTAACGAATGATCGCACAGTAAAGCAGGGGGGGATATCTGATTGGAATATTGACAAGCAACCTCTATTATGTTATTTTAGAAATAATTAGATGGAGGTGTTTGTATGAAAAAAGCGTTTGTTATACTGGTGGTTTTGGTTTGTGTGATGACTTCAACGTTGGCATCGGCTGAAAGAATAGTGTTTGATAAGTCGGTCTTTGAGGGAATGGACGGTTATGAGTCGTATGAAGATGGTGCGTATGCATATAGTGCGTCCTATATGTCTGCAAGCTTCGCAGATATGCTTTCGGGAAAAGCAGATCAGGCGATTCAGGTGACGATCGGATTTCAATCATTTACAGATGCAATATATGTTGATCTCCACCTGAATGCATTCAATTGGGATCTGTATGGTGCTCAAAAATGGAATATACAGACAGTTTCATTTACGGTCGATGATGCAGTGATTCAGTATGAGTGGGTTGGCAGCACTGAAAACGGTGCGGTAGTCACTCTAACTGAAAAGAGCATAGAAGCACTCGAACTCATTTCTAAAACCAAGAAGATGACAATTACGATTTCGAATGACACCGAGAAGGCTGCTATTGAGATCGATGGAGACACTGTAAAGAAATTTGCCGAAGTTGCTGGCAACATTCTGAAGTTTAATGTGATTTCGTATGTGTCGCCCTCTGCGAAGAAGGACGCAGACGAAAGCGTTGTGATCACAATTACCAAATGAAAAACTGCGGCACACCCAACACCCGGGTGTGCCGCTTTTCTATGCGGTTTTGCAGGGATGATTTTTACTCCCAGTCCACGAGCCCCTTGCTCTCCAGATACGCTTGCTGGTGATCCATGTAGTCGTCCACCAGTGCGGCGACCTTTACAGCCTGCTCGGGGGTCAGCTTGTTCGCTGCAACGATGGTCTCCACCATGTGCTCGAAGGCGTCATCGTCTTCGTAGTAGCTGTCGCCTGCGTTGCCGTCAGCGTCCAGAACGCCTTCCTTGTGCATGTAGTCCATGTCCGCGTCGATGGCCTGGCTGATCAGGCTTTCGATCATGCCGGCAAGCTCCGGGTGATCCTTTTCGTGAATGCGCTTGATGATAAATGCCAGCGCCTCCTGCTTGTCGTATCCGTTCATCATGGTATGTTACCTCCATATTTCATTAACGGTGTCCGTCAAAATCTCTCTGCCGTGCGATTTCGTACAGGCATATGCTGGCTGCACAGCCGACGTTCAGGCTGCTTGCCGCGCCATAAATCGGAATGCGCAGAAGCAGATCGCATGCTTCTTTCCATGCCTTGGACATGCCGAAAGTCTCATTGCCGACAATCAGCACCGTCGGGCGGGTGAAGTCCGCTTCGTGGAAGCACATCGTTCCCTTGGCGCTGGTGCCTGCAATCTGGAAATCCTGATTCATGCTGTGGATGAACTCAACTGCAGCATCACAGGATTGCAAGGCCAGCACCGGCAGATGGAACACGGTTCCTATGCTCGCACGGATGCACTGTGTATCGTAGGGGTCGGCGGCGTGGCCGGTCATTAGCATGCCGCATGCACCGAAGGCGTCTGCCGAGCGGATGATGGTACCCAGATTTCCGGGGTTAGTCGGGCGATCGCACAGCACAAGCAGCGGGGGAGATTCCTTTTTCAGGACTGCTGTGCGCAGGCGTGCCTCTGTATCCGTCCGCTGATGAAGAATGCAGACCAGCTCACAGGGGTTTTCCCGGTCGCTTAGTTCAGACAGAAGTGCTGCGGGCATAGGATTCAGCACCTCCGGCGAGGCTTTACGGATCATATCCTCGGCCCAGCCGGAAAGGCGCTTGTCCTCCGCATAGGCGATGGAGGCAAAGCGTTCGCTGCATGCGATGGCCTGCTCGACGGGATGAACACCCTCAAGGAAGTAGAGCTTCATATGCGTCCGCTTTTCGCGGTTGCGGCGCAGTGTTTCGTACAGCTGAAACACATCATTCCTGCTGCGGACATATTGAGTACGGGGCATAGATACCTCCGGAATCATCCGAAATCACGAATCTGTGCGTGCGATCAGAGCACGGCCTTAAACTTCTCCAGCGTATCCTTGAAGACCTTCATAGCGGCGCGGATGGGTTCGGGCCTAGACATATCAATACCAGCCAGCTTCAGCGCTTCGATCGGCGGTACGGAGCAGCCGGCGCTGAGGAACTTGCGGTAATCCGCCACAGCAGGCGCACCTTCGTTCAGGATGCGCTCGGACAGGCTGACCGCTGCGCAAAGCCCCGTTGCATACACATACACATAGAAGCTGCGGTAGAAGTGGGGGATACGGAGCCATTCGTTGCCGATGAGCTCATCCACCTCGCATACGCCGCCGTAATACTGCTTGTTCAGGTCGTAGTATGCCTTGGTCAGGCTGTCGCGGGTGAGGGGCTGCCCCTTTTCAGCCATGGAGTGAGCGATGTACTCAAATTCGGCAAACATCGTCTGGCGGAAGACAGTGGTGCGGAACTGCTCCAGGAAATGGTTCAGCAGGTATGCCTGAGCCTTCTTGTCATCCTTGAAGGTCTCCAGCAGGTGACGCATCATCACCGCTTCGTTGCAGGTAGATGCTACCTCGGCCACAAAAAGACTGTAGTCGCTCTTGGGAGCGGGCAGGTTCGTGTTGGAGTAGAAGGAATGCATGGCATGGCCCAATTCATGAGCAATGGTGAAGGTATCCGAAAGGTTATCGTTGTGATTGAGCAGCACATACGGGTGCACCTTGCGCAGCCCGCCGGAGGAGAACGCGCCGGAGGACTTGTTCTCGGTGGGATACACATCGATCAAGCCGCCGGTACGGGCTTCACGGAGTTTGTCAAGGTAGTCCTCGCCCATGGGCGTCAGGCCTGCCAGAACCAGATCGTAGGCCTTGTCATAGGGAAGCTCCATCTTGAAATCGTTGACCATAGGGGTGTAAAGGTCATACATGTGAAGCTCGTCCAGCTGCATGGAATCCTTGCGCAGGGCGAGATACTCATTCAGCGTAGGGATGGACTCGTGAATGACGTTGATCAGGTTGTCATACACAGATTCAGGGATCTCCAGCGGCTCCATTTTGGCAGCCCGGCAGGAGGAATAACGGCGCGCATTGGCCATGAACACGTCCTTTTGTACGTTGGCGCCGTAGGTGGCTGCAATGGTGTTAGCAAATTTGCCGTAGGTACCCATGATGCCTTCAAAGCTCTGACGGCGCACATCGCGGTTCGTGTCGCGAATGAAGGAGGAATAGGTACCTTCAGTCAGGGTGCGCTTTTCGCCGTCAGGCATAACGACGTCCGGGAACTTCATGTCCACGTCAGTCAGCATGGAGAAGATGTTGTTAGGTGCCTGAGCCAACTGTCCCATCATGGCCATGAGCTTCTCCTGATCCTTGGGCAGGGCATGAGCCTTCTGGCGGAGAAGCCCCTTGATGAAGGTGTCATAATCAGCCATGTCAGGATCGGCGGCGATGGCCTCCAGCTCCTTCTCGTCCATTGCCAGCAGCTCGGGCTCGACAAAGGACATCATGGTCTGCACCTGTACGGCGGCCTGCATGAGCTTGCCCTTAAGGGTCTGAGCGACGGTATCGGCGTTGTCTGTTTCCTTACGAAGGAAGGCATAGGAGAAAACGGGAGCCATCTTTTCGTCCAGATCGAAATATTCACGGATGACCTTGCGGGGATTTTCAGCGACCTTGCCGTCATAGGCAGCGAAGGCCTTGACTTCCTCAACCGTCGTGTTCAGCGCGGCCTCCCAGGCCTCGTCATTGGGATAAATATGGGTCAGATCCCACTTGAATGCAGACGCAACGTCCTCGCGGCGGCGAATATCAGCCATTTTGCGTACCTCTTTCTTCCGCACAGTGCGGATGATGATCTCCATCTATTGTAGTCCATTTGTGTTCAAAATGCAAGGGGCGGCAGCATTCCCTGAGCAAGGTTCGCTGCCGCCGGAGTTATTTCTTTTCGTAGATCAGGGCGCGTCTGGAGGTTGCCGCATCTGATCCGTGGGGGAAGAAGGCAATTTGTCGGTCGTCAATCGTAATCACGCCCGTGGAGCCACGGACAACCTGATTTGCCAAAACCAGCTGTAAAAGCTTCGCCGTCAGCTCCGGGCCGCCGCCGCGGGTCAGACAGTCCTTCCATAGCGTGAATCTGCAGCCGCCCGTACTGCCGGAGCAGAAGAAGCTCCGTTCGTTTTCCAACACGCTGCCTGTTTTGCACACAGGGCAGATGCAGCCCTCCACCGGTGTACCGCGGGCGACCAGCGTCTGCCGGCGTTTTCTGCGGCGGTCGTCATCGGGAAACTGCACATTTGCGCGGTTGGTTCGGGCATAGTTCACCAGGAAAGTTGAAAACTTACGGATGGAATCCATGAATTTTCCTGCATCCTGTTTGCCGTCCGTGATCTGATCCAGCGCCAGTTCCCAGCGACCTGTCATCTCAGGCGAAGCGAGTTCCTGCGGCATAATGGCGATGAGCTGTACGCCCTTGTCTGTGGCCAGCAGGTTTTTGCCTTTACGGACGACATATCCGACCTTGATCAGCCGTTCAATGATGCTGGCGCGTGTGGCCGGAGTGCCGATGCCCATCCCCTTCATCTGCCGGGCGAGCTCCTCGTCCTCAATATCGCGGCCCGCATGTTCCATGGCGGACAGGAGAGAAGCATCATTGTGCTGGGCAGGCGGCTTTGTTTTGTCTTCCTTTACGTCAGCCTTTTTGACAGAGCGTGTGTCTCCGGGCTTAAGGGGCGGCAGGGCAACGTCCTCCTCCTCGGCAGACTTTTTCCGGGAGGCAGACTTTGCCTTGGGGGGATTCCCAAGCGGCGCAATATCCCTCCAGCCGTTGATGATCACAACCCGCCCGTTTGTGCGGAACAGGTGAGCGGCCTGTTCTCCGGGAACCTCGGTGATCACCTTTGTTGCGTCGTATTCGCACCATGGATAGAAGGCTGCCAGCATGCGCCGGGTGATCATGTCATACAGCTGGCGCTCGTCCTCTGTGAAGCTTTCGGGATTCACGCGCTGTGCTGTGGGAATGATGGCATGGTGGTCAGTGACCTTCGTTTCGTCGATGGTGCGCTTGCTGACGGGGAGCTTCCCATCGGGCAGAGCTCCGGGGACAAGCGTGCGGTACGGATCGGGCAGCAGCTTCATCGTCTGCACAACGCGCGGAATCATATCCGGCGGCAGATAACGGCTGTCAGTACGCGGATAGGTGATGGCCTTTCGTGTTTCGTAGAGGCTTTGGGCGGTCTTGAGCGTTTTGTCTGCCGTGAAGCCAAGCAGACGGTTCGCATCCCTCTGCAGGCTTGTCAGGTCATAAAGCTGAGGCGGCGGATCCTTCTTGCGTACGGTTTCTGCGGTGCGCACGGTACCGGTCTTGCCCTTGACTTCTGCTGCGATGTCCTTCGCCGTATCGATTCGGGGGATGTGCGTGTCAGGCTCAAGCTTCTCAGAGAACCATACACCCTTGTAATCGCCGAAATCAGCGGTGACAGTGGCAAACTCTTCTGGCTTGAATTCCTCAATTTCCCTGCGGCGCTTCACAAGGATTGCCAGCGTCGGAGTCTGCACACGCCCTACGGAAAGCAGCGTGTCGTATTTCAGCGTGAAGGCGCGGCTTGCATTCATGCCGACCAGCCAGTCTGCCTGTGAGCGGCATTGGGCGCTGCGGTAAAGTCCGTCATACTTTGCACCCGGCTGGATGCTGCGGAAGCCCTCCTGAATGGCTTCATCCGTCATGGATGAGATCCAGAGCCGGTCAAAGGGCTTGCGGCACCTGGCTTTGGTATAGATATAGCGGAAGATCAGCTCGCCCTCGCGTCCCGCGTCGGTTGCGCAGATGACCTTATCCGTATCAGCGGCGTTGATGAGCTCGCTGACGATCTTGTATTGATCCCGGGATTCACGGATGACCTTCAGTGGGATGTCCTCAGGAAGGATCGGCAGCGTATCAAACTGCCAGCGTTTGTAACGCTCGTCCAGCTCGTCCGGCTCTACGAGGGTCACCAGATGTCCTACGGCCCATGTGACTACCCATTCCTGATTCATCAGGCAGCCCTGACCGCGCTGACTGCAGCCCAATACGCGGGCAATGTCACGCCCTACGCTGGGCTTCTCGGCTACGACGACAGTGCGTCCCATCAGGCTTCCTCCTTTGCATATCGCGCTGCCTATTGTACCACGTTTGACGGCGGTTCGCAAGCGTGGTATAATGCTTGCATGAGGTGATCGACCATGAAGCGAATCGGCGTGATGACGTTTCTGCACAACGATAATTATGGCTCCATCCTGCAGGCATGGGCCCTCCAACAGGTACTGACAGATCTCGGATACGAGACGGAGCACATCGACTATGCGCCCTCCAGGCAGGAGAAGATCCGGAACCTGCTCATGAGCGGCAATTCCCCCAGACTCATTCTGGAAGGCATGCGCAAACGAAGCGCAGCGGGGAAGATGCACGGCGGCTTCGACGGCTTCCGCAGCAGGTATATCGCGACCAGCATGCCCTGCCATGATCACAAGGCGCTGATTCGGCAGGCTGACAGATATGATGTGCTTGTCTGCGGTTCGGATCAGATATGGTCGCCGGTTTGGCTGAATCCTGCATACTTCCTTGATTTTGCGTCAGGGCCCAAGGTTGCTTATGCGCCGTCCCTCGGCGTGAAGGAGCTGCCTTCCCTCCGCAAACAGAAGCGTATGGCACGGCTTGTGAAGCGTTTCAATGCTGTTTCTGTACGGGAACAGGAAGGTGCTGCGCTCATCAGCAGGATGACGGGAAGGGCACCTGATGTCCTGCCGGATCCGGTTATCCTTCTGCCTAAAGAACGCTGGCAGTGCATCATGGATATTCGCCTCCCGCAGGAGAAGTATCTTCTTTGCTACTTTATTGGCGATCATCCGGATTATTGGCGGCATGTGGGAGCCGTCGCCAGCCGGGAAGGACTGGCGGTGCGCGTCATTCCACGGACAGAGGGTGCGCGGCAATCCGGGTACACGTTGGAGGAGGATGTGCCGCCTGAGCGGTGGCTGGCCCTGCTGAACGGCGCAGCACATGTCGTCACAGACAGCTTTCACGGCGCAAGCTTCTCGGCGATCCTGAACCGGTCCTGCACCATCCTTCGCCGCTACCGGGAGGAAGACCCGGAGAGCAAGAACAGCCGCATTGATCAGCTGCTGCGAAACCTGGGTGTTGAAAGCCTTGAAGCACCTGAATGGACGCAGGTCAATGCCCGTCTTGGCGAGCTTGCAGCACAAGGCCGCAGCTGGCTGAAAGGAGCTGTCAGTCAAGCAGCGCAAGAAGCTGCTGCGGCAGGGAAGACGTAATATGCAGCCTCTTACCAGTCAGTGGATGGGTCAAATACAGCTCATGTGAATGAAGTGCGAAGCGGCCAGGAAGCTCCGGCAGCTCCGTACCATAGAGGAAATCTCCGCAAACGGGGCAGCCCATGTGTGCCATGTGCACGCGAATTTGATGGGTTCGCCCCGTTTCCAGTTGAAGCCTGACAAGGGAGCGGTCATGTGTGGTTCTCAGCACTTCGTAATGCGTGATGGACGGCTTTCCTGTTTCCGTGATGATGCGGCGGATACTGGCGGCGTCCTCTTTGCCGATGGGTGCGTTGATTGTCCCGCATGGTGCCGGCAGATGTCCTTCTACCACGGCCAGATATACCCTGCCAAAGTCGACTGTGTGCAGCAATGATTGCAGCCTGTGCTGGCTGTGAGGCGTCTTTGCGACGACCATCAGTCCGCTGGTGCCCTTGTCAAGTCTGTTGACAGGCCTGTATACAAAGTCCGGCGGACACCTGAGGTACGCAAAAAGGGCGTTTTCCAGCGCATCGTCGGGGTGATTGGCGCTTGACTGGCTTGCCAGAGGCGCAGGCTTATCGATGACATACAGGTACTCATCTTCGAAGGGGATCTTCAAGGACAGCGGGAAAGGCTTCAATGCATATGCAGGGGTATGCTCCTTCCAGTGCATGCAGACCGTCTGCCCCTCGCGGACGATTGTGTCTACCGGCGCCGGAATGCCGTCGAGGGTGATTCGTCCGTCCCATTTTGCGCTTTTCATTGCGCCGTAGCTGACGCCCATTACCTGACGCAGAATATCCCTCAACTTCCGCCCTGCCTCCTGTGCAGAAATCTGATGCTCCATGTCCTCCACCTCCGGCAATCATTATACCGGGAAAGTGACATTTCAGCAAGCGCTCATGACATTCTAATCAAATTCACTTGAAAGACAGCGTCCTTTTGGATATCATGATATCCGAGGAGTTGATTATATGAATTGTACCTGCTGCGGCGCCAATCTTCACGAACAGGAAAAGGAATGCCGCTATTGCGGCGAGCCTTCCATCCAGCATGGAGCTCGCGTTGAGCGCCCCGTCGTCCATGTGGATGTACATCAGCATTACAGCGAGTCTGATGCGTCTCATACCCGCGCGAAGCATATCTATGTGGAGCATCATACTCGCCACAAGAGCGAAAGGAACCGTCTGACGCTTCTGCTACTGTGCATTTTTCTGGGCCGCTATGGCGTGCATAAGTTCTATCAGGGCAAGCCGGGGATGGGCTTGCTGCATCTGGCAACACACGGCCTGTTTTACATTGGCTGGATCTATGACATCATTGACATTGCCATTGGTAACCCTGTGGATGGAGAGGGCTATCCCATCCTGTGGTAAAAGCAAACGGCTTCACTGCAAACTGCAGGGAAGCCGCTTTTTCATGCAATCGGCGCACGCACCTGATGCACTTTTCCGTCGTCAGTCAGGGGAATGGTACGTCCTTGCTGAGGTTCTCCGTCTACGGTTATGGACTGCAGGCTGCGTTCCAGACTGAAATGCCATGTGGACGATCCGTGCTGGAGCGTTATGGAAAATGCGTCCCAATCCGGCGGAACATGGGGGCAAAGCGTGACTGTCTCACCGCGTCTGATAAGGCCGAGCATGCTCTCCCAAACGGCGGCGTACAGCGCACCGGCAGCTGCAGTACCGCCGCTGGATACCGCACGCCCTGCATTTGCAGGAGAAGCCTGCATTCCGCCGGACAGGAGGAAAGGTGCTCCGCAATACTCTTCCGTTCTCAGAGGATCGTCCGTATGATGGATGGGGTTCAGCGCCCGGAGCAGCTCCCAGGCCCAGTCGTGGTGCTGCAGGTGGAGCAGCGCCGACATAAACCAGACCGCCTGACGTGTATTCTGTCCTCCGTTCCCTGGCGTTCCGGGGAGCGGCGGCAAAGCATCGTCGGGCTCAAACTGCCGGATCAGACCATGCCGTTGATCGTAAAGAGCAGCCCATGCGGTACGGACGGATTGACGCGTACGTGTGGTTGTACCATATGCAAGGGCAGCCCAGCTTTGTGCAGCCAGGGTAACATCGCCCACTCCGTAATGCTCGTCTGCCCAGAGGTATGTGTCAGCTGCATTCAGCAGTGTGCGGGAAAGCTCCTGCAGGGATGTGCTGCCCGTTACTTCATGCAATGACTGTGCTGCAGCAGCTGTCATGAAGCATCTTGGCGCGCAATGATCGCCCTTGGGCAGGCGATGCGAATCAAGCGGAATTGCCTGAAGTGCGTCGATGCAGGCCTGTGCCAGAGCATGTTCCGTTCCCGTGAGGCGGTACTTGAGAATACTTTTATCGCCGGTGATGCGGATGTATTGCACTGCTGAAAGGATCAGCATCAGCCATTCTGCCTCCGTACTGCACTGGTTTGCGCAGAGCAGCAGACAAGAGCGGGCAGCCTGCGGCGAAGTGAGAGCCAGTGCCGGCACAACATCCGGGATGGGTGCTTTTGCGGTTTGATACTGCATGGGCAGGATTCGGTTGATCAACAGGTCAAGGGTGTCCTCCGGCGTAGAAACAGTCAGGATGGAAAGACGTTGGGCCCAGCTTGCCTGAATGCTGCGAAGCATTCGGGATGTGCCCTTGGTACGAACCGCCTGGAGGATCATTTCTGCCTGATCGGCATGCTGCAGAGAGCCGGTCATCCAAGCTGCCTCCGAGCTGCTCTGAGCGGGCAGGTTCATGGTGCATGTCAGCAGTGCCATGGGGCCTGTATCGGCGGGCAGGATGAATGGCTGGTTTGACGGGGGCGTGATCAGGCAGCAGCGCCCGGAATCCCAGCTGCCGCAAAGGCCCGATAGACACAGGCTCCCGGTCATCTCCGGTGAAGTGTTCATAACCATCCCCGGAAGCAGCGTCATGCAGGAAAGCGGATCATCTGAGAGCGATATAGCGACGCGGACGACCAGCGAAACAGCCCGTTCAGCGGCGTTTTTGATGCGAAGTACACGAAGACCGGCCGGATGCTTCGGCAGGCAGGAGGCTGTCAGTGAAATGTCGAGCGAATCGCTGAAGCAGCGCCACTCCGTGTATCCTGGTCCCATCCGGATGACCCGAGGAAGCGCCGTACCGAAAGGATCAATCAGGATCGACGATTCCTGCAGAAGCTGGACATGCTCCCGAAATGGAGAAAGGAAACCGCTTTCGTCAACCGTTTCGCAGTGAAGTGCGCTGATGTGCACATTCTGCCATGAGGACGGCGTAGTCTGACCGGGCGCAAGGCATATCAGGCAGTCATTGGTTTCAGGATCGAATCCGCTGCAGCCGCTGGGAAACATGAGGTCGTACTTTGGCATAGCAGCTGGAACAGGCTTCTGTACCATGGGGACTGGCGGGGCGGAGGACTGCTGCATTGTACGGAGCTGCTGAAGGAGCGGGCCGTCTTCTTCGTGCAGAGAAAGACGCGCGTATGCTGCCAGTACTGCAAGACGGTCATCAGACAAATCATGAAGCAGGTGGATTTGCTCTGTGCTGCTTCTATGAGGGGGCGATGCAGTGAGGATTGCATCGGCCTCGTTGAAAACCGTATCATTACAAACGATACACACAGTCGTTTGAAGGCCTTTGAAAGAAAACCACGCTCCTGCAGCAAGCACATCGCGCATCAACTGCAGCCCCTGCCGGGTGTTAAGGGTCAGGAGGATCAGCGGAGCATCGTCTGGGATGCCAAGCCCATGCAGCTGTTCCGTTCCGTATGCAAGAGGCGAAGAAAGTGCTTGATGAAGCCGTCCTCTCCAAGCCAGCGCAGCAGTCATCAGAGAAGCTGCCAGCTCCTGGTCAGCAGTCAACGAAATAGTCTGCACGATCGACTGTGCCTGCATGTCAGCAAGGAGAAACAGTCCTGGAAGCTCATGAAGTGCAGGAGCGGGCATATCAGAAAGACCGGTTGTGAAGATCATCGTCAGCTGACCGCGGCCGCCAAGGGAAAACTGTGCTCTGAAGGATAGACATGGTTCGGTGGAGGCAGACAAGATCGTGTGCATCGGCTCCTCAAGAGAGGCGGGGGCGTGAAGGGTACGTCCGCGTCCAAGAAATGCTGCTTCATCTGTGCAGACGGACAGAAGCACGGGCACGCTCGAGGTGGTTAGTGTGTGATACAGCTTGTATCCTGTGGCTCGGCAGCGAAGCGTCAGCAGCATCGGATCGGGTCTTGCTGTTTCCATGGTTCCTGGAGCAGCCTGCATGTCGGGCAGAAGACAGTCAGCAGCTTCGATGATGCGGTCTGCAGTGGACAGATTGGTAATTTCCAGCATGTGCAGGATTTTCCGGCGTGCGGGATCGACCGTAACAGTCAGAACAGCACGAAGGCTGCCGCAGCGACGTTCAAAGCATATCCTGCCGGCATGAAACAGCGTCCTTCCGGGAAGTGAGGCATCCGTCAAGCGATATACGCGACCTTCGTCAGCAAGATAGAATTGAATACCGTCCAGCTGTTCTGCATGCCTGGAAAAACGCGTCAGCCTTATGCCGTTGCAGGCAGCGTAGCCGCAGCCCTGCGAATCAAGAAGAATGTGGGCGTTTTCAGCGCCGATCAGGTGTGCATCATCAGAGCATGCTTCACGGGAGAATGCTGAGGGTTCCGCAGAAGGTGCCTGGGGCGGGCGCATACCGGGAGGAAGGAACACTCGGTGCGCAGCATCACGGTGCAGCAGAGGAAGCGACGCCGCCACATCCGGAATGGCGCAAAAGTATCGCTGCACCGGAGCATCAGCAAGTACATGTGCTGCCGAGCACAGTAGCAGCCCCTGATGAAATGTGTCGTAAAGTCCAATTCGCGTTGGTACTGGTTCACCGTGGCTGCCCCGGGCGGAAAGATCGGTGGCGTCGCAATAGCCCATTGGCCCCAGCAGCCCCTGCTCGCGCATATGTGTCAGACATCGCGCGGCGGCATTGGGGGCAAAGGGCAGGCAGAGCGCCGCAGCATAGGGGGCGTACACAGGTTGCTGTTGTATGAGCGTTACTGCCAGTTCCGGCATCCCGAATGCCGATTGCCGATAGCGCATGTTGGGCGTGAAGCTCCAAAAGGCGCTTCTGCTTTGTCCGAAAAGACCATTCATACCGTGAAGCTGCTGCAGGTTGATATACGCTTCTGCGGCTTCCGGATCAATGGGGACAAACAGCCCCGGCAGCAGATATGCCGCAGCGTCTCCGCAAAGAGAGATGGGCAGTGCACCGTTTCCGGAACGGACATATGTTGTTGAGAGACGCTGCATATGTACCGAAGGAACCGCCTTGCGTGCGCATGCCGTCAGGGACAGCATCAGTTGTTCATCAGCAAAGAATACTGCATGCCCAATACCCTGCCCGTCAGAATCAAGACCGCGGAAGAACAGCTGTGCATCCTGGTCATACAAACGCTGCAGATCGAAGCTGTTCGCGATGGCGTCAATATCAGCAGGAAGCTCATGATGTCGCGGGGGACATTCAGGAAGCCATGTACGCAATGCCTGTGCGCAGGTCATCAGCGTTGACAGAAGGATTCCGCAGCTTGCTGCATGAACTTCGGGATCCGCAACGGTCATGGTGGAAATCCGATAGCTTTTGCAGGGAAGTCCGAAGGGCGTCGGCAGGAGTCGGAGGGAATTGATGGTTGCCCGGATGCGGTCGGCGGC
>JAFTWV010000011.1 GCA_017465155.1 Clostridia bacterium | reverse complement strand
TTGTGGGCATCCATCTTCTCGGTCGTGCGGAAGGCCGCAAAGCCGTGCAGGTGGTTCAGCAGTACGCCGCGCATTTCCTTATGCGCCGCGCCGCCAAGCCCCAGCTGGAGGAGGAACCCCCGGCAGAAGTATTTCATCTCGTTGTCCGCAGGCTCTACCAAGGTGGCGTTCACCCGGGTAGCTGCCTTGGCCTTATCGGCGATGGCCATCAGCAGGTTGGCGTAATACTGCCAGCGGGTCGGGTGTTCCGGATCGTAAGGAAATTCGACCGAAAGGCGGCTGTCAACCAGCTCGATACCGCTCATGAATCCATTTGCAATGCTCTCGCAAAGGACACGCTCCAGAATCGGCATGTCGGTCAGGGCATCGCTTTGCAGGGTGTTGATCACCTCGTGTGCGATGCGGATGCGGTCGCTCTGCAGCATCTCTCGAATCAGGCACTGCCGTGCGTACAGCATGCGGATCAGGTTCTTCAGGCCGTTGGGCTGGAATTCTGCAAGCGGCAGGCTGATGCAGGTGTGAGAAATGGTCTCCTCAAGAGGCGCTTTGGAATCCTCCTCGGCGGCGTCCTGTTCGGCAGGCTGTTCTTCAGCAGGGAAAGTTTCGTCAGTGGGAAGTGGCTCCTGAATGTAGCCGTTGTCCATCAGCCATCCGGCGACGGCTTCCAGATCGGCGCGTTCGCCGGTAATGCTGCCATCGCGCTCTACCTGCAGGTTGCCTGCGCGATAGGCGAAGGTCGGTGCGTTCATGTATTCAGCGGTCGTTCCCAAATGCGCTGCCAGCGCATGCGCCATAGCCTTACGGTCTGTGCAATTCGTGTTGATATTCATGGTGTACCTCCTGAATTCGTTATCGCCTTCGGCGTGACGACATTAACGCTCTGAAGCCCATGAAAGTCAAGCGGATGGCGGCACACATCCCGGTTTATTTTTCAAAACGTGTGCCAGCCCGCGAACAGCGCCGTTCACATCCCCGGACAGCGCCTGACCGAGCAGGGTCAGAATCGTATGCCGGGGCAAATAGTTGCGGTATGCTTTCAAATGCCGAAGAAACTGTTCTTTCGTCATACTGCCTCCATATGAAAAGCCCCCACGGATGTGTCCGCGAGGGCTGTGTACGTCTGATTCGACTATTTTACTTTATCACAAGTCGCTCTGTGCATCAAGGGGAATTCTGAGGAACTCAGAGGAACTAAGCGGTCTTGTTTATGAGCTTGCGAATCGACGCGGTGTCCTTGCACCTTTTGCAGGTGTATTTATGGTCGCGGATATAGTTACGAGAGAAGGTCAGCTCCCCGCAGAGATGACACGCCGGGTAATATACTGTGTCGTTCTTTCCCAAATGGCGGATCGTAATGCCATCCTCCTGTGCTTCCCGATAGCTCATACGCCCACACTCCTTTCCTGCAAAATCCGGTCGACCACGTCCAGCGCCCGGTCGTGCATTTTTCGGAGCCAGCGGTTGGTGTAATTCATGTCCAGCGAGATCTGCTCCCACGTCATAAAGCACAGGTAGCGTTTCTCCAGAATCAGGCGGTAGTTCTCGTTGCGCACCATAGCGATGGTCTTTGAAATGTCCATCTTGGTATCCACGAATTGGTCTACCTCCCTGTTGATTTCCTCCTCGGCCTCCATAAGCCGGATGACCGAATCCTCCAGCGCATGCACATTGCGTGTGCGGGAGACCACCTCACGGTCGTAGGCAGTAGTGATCTGCTGTGTCAGGGCGCGAAGCTGTGAAAGCTGAAGCAGCCGATCCTTGATGTGCTGATCAAGCCGATACGCCTGCCCGAGATATTCCTTTGCAGTCATCATCCGTTTCGCCTCCTGTTCTTGGGCTTGTTCACATAGCGAGGAGAAAGCGGCTTGTCAGGCTTCTGTTCTTCCTGAACCAACAGCGCTTTTCGCCTGCGGCGTTCCTCGCGAGTGATGTTCTCCATAGCCTGACCGGCAGTGGGATCACAATATCCTTCGTGATTCCTGTAGCGTCTCATGTGCCTGCCTCCTTTGCTTTTTCCTCAAGGTACTCATAGACGGCAATCAGCAGTTTGATCGCCAGCGGGTGATTCTCCCAGCAGGCGGACACCTTGCTGATATCGTTGGCTGCGGCCTCCCACCATGAAGCAGATGCATCTGTGTCCGTAATGGGCGGCGGCGTCGGGTGTGCTCTGAAATAGCGATAGGCATCGCGGAAGATGCTGTCCTCAATGTTCGTCGGCAATCTGTGTCACCTCGATTCGCAGTCCGGGGCGTGTGCGCGTCCAGCGCTTTGAAACAATCTCCCGGCAAACCTGTGCATCGTCCTTCCAGAAACCCACGCGGGTCATGCAGTCCTTGAGGAGCTTCTGCAGGTTATCTGTGTCAGGCCGGGTCGTGCGCATCTCACCCTCACGGTGTGATTTGCTGGGAAACCACCACTCAACAGTCAGGGAAAGAGCACCCTCCAGAGGAGAATCCGGCTTATGCTGGCACAGCGCACCTTCGTA
>JAFTWV010000094.1 GCA_017465155.1 Clostridia bacterium | reverse complement strand
TCCTTTAGGTCGAGGGTGGAACCCGCTGCCAGTTTTCGCTCCTTCGCATGATGCCGATGCATTGCTCCCCGGACTTCCTCCCGACTCAGCCCCAGACTCTCTCCGATTTCCCGGTATGTTTCTCCTGCCTTCGACCTCTCTTCGATGATCTCTATCAGATGTTCTACCTTCCTATACTTCCTTGCCATACATATCGCCTCCTGTCGTAGTTTCTATTCTACAACAGGAGGCGTCTTATTTCTATTTTCCGCTATCTTGGGAACAGTCCAGTTGTTTAAGTAATTCCCTTATCACAAGACTTCATAATCGGATGACGAATGACAGTTTTCCACTTATCAGGAGCAACCTTTCTTGTGTCGGACAGATAAATCTCATGGTGCAATCTATTTTCGCTAAAGTCATTCGCATAGCCATTCTGCTCCAAATAGGCATCCATCAAGGCAACTGTTGCAGGCTCGTCATCAAACGGACCTGCATGCATAATTTGAACGCACAATCCCTCATCAATAGCCATAAATTCTGCCAAGGAACAATCCAGCTTCTTCTTTTGAGTTGCCGTTGCCACTGCCCATTCAAAATCCGATTTAGATACAAAATCTGGCAAGCGAATTACAGAAATCCAGTTAAAGGTTGACTTGTCGGAGTAATCTACACCATCGACATCATCTTGCCACCAAAACCCCTCAAGCGGTGGAACAACATACTCGAAGAATCCCTCCATTTTGTAACCGGTCTTATCACTCATTTTCAAGGTGTATGCAACAGCATATAAAACGCTGATTGCTTGCTGATATGCTCCGCCTTCTTCGTTGGGATCGCCTTTACCTCTCACGGCTATATAGTTTACCTTTGGAACAACCACAATCTCTGGTTTATTCTTTGGCATATAAAATTCTTTGCATTCTTTTTTGAAATCAAATGCCATCATTTCCTCCGACACATCCAATTTGCCGCCTTCATTCCATCTTTACAGATGCTTCTGTCCCGCTACAGCCTGCCGGGCAATCAACAAGATGCGAGCACAGCCTGCCGAGCGGCGGCCAGAATCTCCCGGCTGCCGCCGCCCTGTGCAAAGTCCGGTCTGCCGCCGCCCTTCCCTCCCAGTGGACGAGCGCTGTCCCGAAGCAGCGTTCCCATATTGAGCGTCACATCTGCCGAGCGGCCAAAGACGTATATCGCCTGTTCACCGTTCATGGCGCCCAGCAGCGCGACGACGCCGCGCGCTTCAATCAGCCGTGAAGCAAAGTCGCGCAGCAATGTCCCATCCGCCTCCACAAACCGGGCAATAACGCGCGTTCCGTCGGGAAGCTGCTCCGCTGCGTCGATCATGTCCTGTGCCTGCTGCAGCAGCTGCTCCCTGCGCAGGCGCATCAGCTCGTATTCGGCTGCACGGAGCTTTTCCTGCATGGCCGCGACGCTGGAGGCCAGATTGTCCACACCGGTAGACAGCAATCCCGCCGCCCTGTGCGCGGCTTCATAGCACCGGGCATAGTCCGCCAGTGCACGCTGCCCGGCAAGAAACGCCACGCGCATCTTGCCGCGGGCCGGCGTTGCAGACACGATCTTCACCAGCCCCAGCTGTCCTGCTGTTGAAGGGTGTGTACCGCCGCACGCCACCATCTCATCCTCTCCGATGGCCACGACGCGGACATGCTCATTCACCGTGGGCGGCTTTCGCAGCGGAAGCGTCACCAGCTCTTCTTCGGACGGAAACCAGCACCGGATCGGCACATCCCTCTGAACTCGCTCGTTCACGTCATTCTCAATGCGCCGAAGCTCCTCATCTGTAATGCGCGTCACGCCATCGGGCATGGCCACATCGATGGTGGATACATCGGTGCTGATGTGCAATCCAATGGTCACGCCGCCCATCAGACGATGAAGCGCACTGGCAATCATGTGATCCGCAGCATGCTGCTGCATGTGATCAAAGCGGCGCGGCCAGTCGATCCGCCCCATGACAGCCGCACCAATCTCCAGCGGCCCGGTCACGGTATGCCAGACGTCGCCATCCTCCACATTCACATCCGTCACTCGCGCCTCTCCCAGGGTACCGGTATCAAACGGCTGTCCGCCGGAGGTGGGATAGAAGGCGCTCTGGTCAAGGAGTACATCATACGCATCGCCGTGGGGGCGGCATGCAAGCACCCTCGCGGTGAACTCCGTCAGATAAGGGGCGTCGTAATACAGGCGGTTGGTCATGGTTATCACGCTCCGTGCAAAAATGAGAAACTGCATTCAATATCATTCAGTGATTCGCGCCAGATGCAGGAATTTCCTGCTTCCTCCGCTGCATCGCGGATGCTCCCCAGGGACGGGAAATAGAAAAGTCGCCTCCTACAGCAGATAAAACTGCCACAGGAGGCGATCAGGCTGCATTCCTGCTTGTCAGCCACGCTTGCCGTTCTGGCTGCGGGCACGGTTGACGCGCTGCACAGGCTTGCCCAGCGCAGGCTTCGCGCCGCTCTTGCCCGCAGGCTTGGCGGCTTTGCCGGTGGGTGCAGCCTTCGCAGCATTCTTCGCCATAGCCGCCTTGACGGGCGCGGCCTGCACCTTTCCGTCCCGACCGATTCGGATTGCCTGCCCGCCCTTGGGAACCGCCAGCTTGCTTTCAGTTCCGGTATGCCGTGCCAGCGCCGTGGCAGGCGCCTTGTTTTCCGCGCCGGGGCCAAAGCGCGGCTTACGCTCAGGCAGGGCGGGCTTCGCCGTTTCCTGAGGCTTCTCTGCGCGGTGCGGCTTCCGTTCGGGCGCAGCCTTTCCGGACGCTGTCACTTTCTTGGGCAGCACAGCAGCGCGCTCCAGCTTCGCCATGCGAGCAGCCTTCGCCAGCTGACGGGCTGCTTCCTTCTCCTTGGGATCAGTGGGTGTGGTGACCTCCATAGGCCACTCGCTCTCCCGGACAGGCAGCCGCTTTCCGATCAGCTTCTCCACCTGACCCAGCTGCTTCACCTCGTCAATGCAGCAGAAGGAGATGGCGGTACCATCGCGGCCCGCGCGTCCTGTGCGGCCGATGCGGTGCACGTATGCCTCGGGCTCCATGGGCATGTCATAATTGAACACATGAGACAGGCCAGCGATGTCAATGCCGCGGGCTGCGATGTCCGTGGCAATCAGCACCTTGCAATCACCGGACTTGAAGCGGGCCAGCGCCGTCTGCCGCGCGCCCTGGCTCTTGTCGCCGTGGATGGCACAGGCATCAATGCCTTCCCTCTTCAGCTCACGCACGATACGGTCCGCGCCATGCTTCGTTCGGCTGAATACCAGCGCGTTCTCCACGTCGCTCTCCCGCAGGAGCTTGGCCAGCAGGTGCTTCTTGTTCACCTTGTCCACATAGTACAGGCTCTGTTCGATCTTCTTGACCGTGGAGGACACGGGATCCACCTTGACGGACTCCGGCTCATGGAGCAGATCCATCGCCAGCTTCTCGACCTCATCGGGCATGGTCGCAGAGAACAGCAGCGTCTGGTGCTTCGGCGGAAGCTTCGCGGCAATGCGGCGCACATCATGGATGAAGCCCATGTCCAGCATGCGGTCCGCTTCGTCCAGCACGAAGGTCTCCACCCAGTCAAGGCGCACATAGCCCTGATTCATCAGATCCCACAGCCGGCCCGGGCAGGCAATGACCGTGTCTGCGCCGCGGTGGAGCGCATCCACCTGTCCCTGCTGTCCCACGCCGCCAAAGATGACGCACGGGAATACCGGCAGCGACTTGCCGTAGGTAACAAAATTTTCATAGATCTGCAGCGCCAGCTCGCGGGTCGGCGTCAGGATCAATTGCCGGATCACGCGGGGCTGACCGGGCCGGACGGGCTTCTTCGCCATATTCTGCAGCATGGGCAGGGCGAAGGCGGCCGTCTTGCCGGTGCCCGTCTGCGCACAGCCAAGCACATCCTTCCCGGCCATCACCAGCGGAATGGTAGCCTTCTGGATGGGCGTGGGCGTCTCATAGCCCGCATTGCGGACATTCTTGAGGATAATGGGCATCAGATTCAGGGATTCAAAGCTCATTTCAGATAATTCCGTTTCCAAAGAAATTGATGTAAGGCAGCCCCTGAGCGTCCTCCATGCCGGATGGTTTCCGCCGGAGCTTACCAACAGCGCATATCACGCCATTTTGTATTATAACACAGCTTCCGGCCCGTTACAATGGTCAGACCCGGAAAAAGTTCACTGACGGCATTCTCATCAGCTTCTCATCCAACGCGCCTTGACAGCCCGGCACGGGACGGGTATCATATATAATATGTTATGAGCAATGGAGGTACGCTATGACGATTCTCTGGGACTGGAACGGCACCCTTGTAGCCGATGTAGAGCACGTTGTCAACATGAATAACCTGATCTTTTCCCGGCATGGCTACGGCACGATGACGGCCGAGGATTATCGCCGCCTTTTCCGGCATCCGGTGCATGAGTTTTACTATGATTTGGGTGTTTCGCCGGAGGACTTCCCGCAGATCGCAAAGGAATGGAACGCCGCTTATGTCGCCGGCTTCGACTGCGTGCCGCTGGCCCCGCATGTAGCGGATGCATTGCGCCGCTTCAAGGCTGCAGGCTGCAGGCAGGTGATCATCTCTGCCAGCCAGATTGACCAGCTGCGCGCACAGGTGAAGCGTTTCCCGGAGCTGGAGGACATGTTCGACGAAGTGATCGGCCTGGATAACGTGTATGCAGTCAGCAAGGTGCATCTGGCGCAGGATTATCTTGCCCGCACCGGCGGTGATCCGGCTGATACTGTGTTTCTGGGCGATACAACCCATGACGCAGAAACCGCCGATGGCATCGGCTGCCGCTGCTATCTCATCGAAGGCGGCCATCAGGGCCGTCCGCTGCTGGAAACAGCAAAGAATGCCCGGATCGTCTCTTCTGTCCTGACCGTACTGGATGAGCTGGGCTGCTGAGCGGCAGCATAAAGAAGCGTCGTGCGTCCCATTTCCCATTACCTCCCCCTCTTTCCTGAAAGGAACCCCGTTATGCCAAACACAGCCGATTATCTTGACGATCTCCTTACGCAGGTCGCCGCTGGTCACATGCTGCCGCAGGACGCGCTGCAGGCGTTCTTCCTGCACAAGAAGCGCTCTGGAGACACGATTCTCACGGAGGAGGACAATGCCTTCATCTCCGCCATGGACACCGTCGAGGTGGCGCACATCGTCGCCAAGTGGTGCGCGCGAACAGCAACTGCCATCGGCGGCGTACAGGCCATCGAAGCCGACCTGCGCCGTCCAACCTTCTTCCATCCCCGCCGCAGACCGCCGCTGATCACTGCAGTGGACATGCGCGGCCGCAAAACCTGTCTGTTCAGCCCTGACGCTGCGCAAGCTGCCGACGCCGGGCAGCAGGAGGACTGCCTGCACGTCTGCGGCAGCTTCAGCGAGGCCGCTGTGAACCCCGCCTTCCTGCCCGTTTTCCGCAGCGCGCTGACCACCGCCGTCCGGGCCCACGGTCTGCCCGAACCCCAGTATCTGCAATAATCTCCTTTGGAGGCATTATGTCCGACCCACTTCAGATTCCCGCCGGGCTCCCCGATGACCATCGCCCCACCCCTCCCTCCGGCCTGACAGACAGGGAGGCCCGTGGCCGCAAGCCCAACGAAACCAAAGCCGACCCCGCAAAGTCAGTCTGGCAGATTATTGCCGGGAACCTGTTCACGCTGTTCAACCTGCTCAACGTGGCGCTGGCCGTGTGTCTGGCACTGGTGGGGTCGTGGCGGAACATGCTGTTTCTGGGCGTGGTGGTTTCCAATACGCTGATCGGTACCATTCAGGAGCTCCGCGCCCGCCACACCATCCGGAAGCTGACGCTGCTGAGCGCGCCGCAGGCCTGTGTGCTCCGTGGCGGCGCTGAACACATATGCGCACCGGACGAGCTGGTCGAAGGCGACCTCGTCATTCTTCGCGCAGGCGATCAGGTCATGGCAGACGCCATCGTCACCGAAGGTTCCGGCGCTGCGAATGAGTCCCTCCTGACCGGCGAAAGCGACCCTGTGCGCAAGTCCGCCGGAGACTGGCTCATGTCCGGCTCCTACATTACAGAGGGACGCCTGACCGCTCAGCTGGTCTATGTCGGCGATGACGCCTATGCAGCCCGGCTCACCCGCTCCGCCCGGAAGATCAAGCGTCCCAAATCTGCCCTGATGACCGACCTGAACAAGCTCATCCGCTTCGTCAGCATTGTGCTGGTGCCGCTGGGCGTGCTTCTGTTCCTCAAGCAGCACTTCATCCTGAAATCGCCGTTGACCGACGCCGTACCCTCGACCGTCGCCGCTATGATCGGCATGATCCCCGAGGGCCTGATGCTCCTGACCAGCGTCGCCATGGCGGCAGGCGTGGTCAAGCTTGGACGGCACAACACCCTCGTGCAGGAGCTTTACGGCATCGAAACACTTGCCCGCGCGGATGTGCTGTGCCTTGACAAGACCGGCACAATCACCACCGGCCGCATGATCGTTCACGACCTTATTCCCATCAGTTCAGATAAAGAGACGCTGACCCGTTCCGTCGCCCGTTTCCTCGGCGCCATGGACGAGCACTCCGGCACGCTGGATGCACTGCGTCTGGCTGTAGATCCTCTTGACGAAGCGCCCGTAGCGACACTCCCCTTCTCCTCCGCCCGCAAGAAGTCTGCCGCATCCTTCGCAGACGGCACGACGCTCGTGCTGGGTGCGCCGTCCTTCGTCCTGAGCAGCGACCTGCTGGAGGCGATTCAGGCCCGTGTCGCCGCAGCTGCGGATGAAGGCTGCCGCGTGCTGGCGCTGGCTGAATGCAGCGGCTGCATCACGGAGCTCGAGGTCCCTCCCGTCACCCGTGTGCTGGGCCTGTGCATCCTGACCGATGAGGTTCGCGATTCCGCCCCCGATACCCTGCGCTATTTCGGAGAGCAGGGCGTGACAATCAAGATCATCAGCGGCGACGACCCGCGCACAGTGGCCGCTATTGCCCGCCGCGTGGCCCTCGAAGGCGAGGCAGTCGATGCTTCTGCCCTCTCAGATGAGGAGCTGACCGCTGTCTGCGAACGCTGCACCGTCTTTGGCCGCGTGACTCCTGCCCAGAAGAAGCTGTTGGTTAAGGCCCTCAAGCATGCCGGCCACAGCGTTGCCATGACCGGTGACGGCGTGAACGATATTCCCGCGCTCAAGTCTGCCGACTGCTCCATCGCCATGGCGGGCGGTGCTGACGCTGCCAAGCACGCCGCTCAGCTGACCCTGCTGGACGCCGATTTTGCTTCCATGCCGCTTATCGTGGGTGAAGGCCGCCGTGTCATCGGCAACATCACCCGCGCTTCCTCGCTGTTCCTCGTCAAAACGCTGTATTCCTTTGCTTTGGCTGCCCTGCTGCTGTTCATCCCGGCGGAATATCCCTTCCAACCGATCCAGCTGACCCTCGTCAGCACGCTGACCATCGGCGCGCCATCCTTTTTCCTGGCGCTGGAGCCCAACCGAGCCCGCGTTCAGGGCCATTTCCTGCAGACAGTTCTCCTCCGGGCCGTACCGGGCGCAGCAGCGGTAACGGTCTGCGCGGCGCTGTCGATGCTCGGGCCACTGCTGGGCTGGTCGCAGGAGGCATGCTCCACCCTCGCTACCCTTTCTGCCGGCAGCGTAGGACTGATGATGCTCATGACCGTCTGCCGTCCGCTGACGAAGCTTCGCGCCGTCGTCTGGAGCGTCATGGCTGCGGCCTTCGTGCTGTCGGTACTGCTGCTGGGGCAAGCATTCTTCCTTGTGACACTGAATGCCGAGCAGTGCGCAGCGCTGGTTCTCCTGATCGCCCTGGGCGCCGCCGTCATGGCAGGAACTACATGGCTCATGAAGCGCCGGCAGAGACGCAGGGCACAGACGCAGACCGCCTGACATTGCCGTTATCCTCCCGTATCTTTTGCTTTTACGGTGTATGCTGCAGGAGCCTTTCACGCATTGACACTTCAGCCCAGCCTGCATATAATAATAAAGGAAACCCACATGATCCTTTCACGGTACAGCACGTTCCATACGAAGGAGGCAACTGTCATGAAACGCATCGTCGCGCTCGCATTGACCCTGTGCATGCTTCTGTCCTGCAGCAGTGCGCTGGCAGGGATCACCACCACGCTTACCATGCGCCTTGCCACCCGCACCGGCCCCGGCACCGAGTACACAGAGCCGGGCAGCTTCTTCAGCAAGGGCCATCAGGTGATCGTCCACTCCAAGGTATGGGACGACGCCAATGACATCTGGTGGGTACAGGTCGAATTCACCTATCAGGGCAGCAAGTACCGCGCTTACACCGGCGCCAAGCGCATCAGCGCAAATATCAGCCGCATCCCCGTGGAGCAGCCGCTGGGATCCTGCACCCTGATCTTCGATGCGGACGCTTTCGCCGGCCCCGGCTGGGAATATCAGATGTGGCAGGAAACCATCTGCCGCGGCACCCAAGCCACGCTCATCGAAGTCGAGGGCAGCTACGGCCATATCGAATGCTGGAGCCAATACGAGCAGATGCTGTGGCGCGTCTGGGTCGATCTGGACTGCCTTGACTGCGGCTACCTCTACGGCGGCGGCAGCTACCACGACAGCGAGGAATACGAGGACGCCTACAATTACTACTATGGAAATTGACCGGTCATCTACGAACGCTCCCTGTCCCAAGCGGCAGGGAGCATGTTTTTTGTGGATTTGCGGAGGAGGGCTCCGACGGTCAGGGGGGCATGAACATTCCTCGTCGCTTTCGCCATCGGCGAAGTCCACACCGGGGACTCGCTCCCACGGAATGCCTTTAACCCGTTTTGAATACCGCGGCATCAAAAAAGCGTACGCTCCTTATGGGAACGTACGCGCAGGATGACAGGATTATTCGTACTCGCAGACGGAAGCCCAGCGGTGCAGCAGCTCCATCTCTTCTTCCTTGCCCTTCACAGACTGGGAAGCAGCGACGATGGGAATCCACTTCTGCACATACTGCTTGGCCGTGTCGCTCTTCTTGCAGAAGAGGTTCATGTACTTCTCGGCCAGCTGTTCCTTGCCCTCCAGGACGAAGAGCAGGTAAGTGCGGGCCACGTCGGCAGAGGCATTGCCCTGGGTAGCATGTGCCCAGTCCAGAATATAGGTCTTGCCTTCAGGCGTAACGATGATGTTGGAGGGGTTGAAGTCGCCGTGGCAGACCTTCTTGTGCACGTGCATGGCCGCCAGACGGGTATGCAGCTCATAGCGGGTAGTTGCATCCAGCGTGGTGGCGCTGATCTTGCGCTGCATCTTTTCGGTCAGCATGTTGAGCATCGGGCAGGTATGCTTGTGGATGTCCAGCTGGATGTCCACGAACATGTTCAGGTACTCGTCTTCCTTCTCCGGATTCTCAGCCATCAGCTGGGCGAGGGTCTTGCCGGGGATGTATTCGGTCGCGATGGCCCACTTGCCGTCCACCATGCTAACGCTGATCAGCTTGGGGATGTTCAGGCCGGTCTCCTCGACGCGGGCAGTGTTGAGCGCCTCGTTGAGGATATCCGCCTTGTTGTAGGTTTCGTCGAACACCTTGATGGCCTGATCGCCGTCGCGGTAGACCGTCTTATGGGCGGGGGAAGCAATAATATTCTCGAGATTCATAAAACATTCCTCCTGTTGTCTGCTTTTTTCTACGTTTTCAACGACGCATGCCGCATATATGTTGAATCATAGATTCTACACAGATCAGCGGCTTTCCTGCCCGGACTGCGCATTTTCTTTGCCGCAGCCCGGACAGGCTGTGATTACTTACCGTAGTAGCACTTGAGGTACATTTCCTTAATCTCGCTCATCAGCGGATAGCGGGGGTTCGCGCCGGTGCACTGGTCGTCGAAGGCCTGCTCGACCATCGCGTCCAGCGACTCCAGGAACTTCGCCTCGTCCACGCCGTAGTCCTTGATGGTCTTCTTGATGCCCACACGCTCCTTCAGCGCAGCGATGGCAGCAATCAGGTTCTCGACCTTCTCGTCGTCATTCGCACCGCCCAGGCCCAGGAAGTCCGCCACCTCGGCATAGCGCGCCTTGGTGTGGGGATAAGCATACTGGGGGAAAGTACCCATCTTCGGGGGCACTTCCTCGCTGTTGAAGCGGATGACCTCTTCAATCAGCAGGGCGTTGGCCACGCCGTGGGGCAGGTGGTGGAAGGCGCCCAGCTTATGCGCCATGGAGTGGCACACACCCAGGAATGCGTTGGCGAAGGCCATACCGGCGATGGTAGCGGCGTTGCCCATCTTTTCGCGGGCCACAGGCTCGTTCATGCCATTGTCATAGCAGGCGGGCAGATAATCGAAGATCAGCTTGGTAGCCTTGAGCGCCAGACCGTCGGTGAAGTCGGTCGCCATGATGGAAGCATAGGCTTCCAGCGCATGGGTCAGCGCGTCGATACCGGAGGCAGAGGTCAGGCCCTTGGGCGCGGACATCATCAGGTCAGCGTCGACGATGGCCATGTTGGGCATCAGCTCGTAGTCAGCCAGCGGATACTTCACGCCCGTGCGCTCGTCGGTAATCACGGCGAAGGGAGTCACCTCGGAGCCGGTGCCGGCGGAGGTGGGCACGGCAATAAAGTAGGCCTTCTCGCCCATCTTGGGGAAGGTATACACACGCTTGCGGATATCCATGAAGCGCATGGCCATATCGAGGAAGTCCACTTCGGGATGCTCATACATCACCCACATGATCTTGCCGGCGTCCATCGCGGAGCCGCCGCCCAGCGCCAGAATGCAGTCGGGCTGGAAGGCCATCATGGCCTTTGCACCTTCCTTGGCACAGGCCAGGGAGGGGTCGGGCGCAACATCGAAGAAGGTGGTGTGCTGGATGCCCATTTCGTCCAGCTTATCGGTGACGCACTTGGTGTAGCCGTTGTTGTACAGGAAAGAGTCGGTGACGATGAAGCACTTCTTCTTGCCCATGACGTTCTTCAGCTCGTCCAGAGCAACGGGCAGACAGCCCTTCTTCAGGTACACCTTCTGGGGCGCACGGAACCACAGCATATTTTCCCTCCGGATGGCGACAGTCTTGATGTTGATCAGATGCTTCACGCCCACGTTCTCGGAAACGGAGTTGCCGCCCCAGGAGCCGCAGCCCAGCGTCAGGGAGGGCTTGAGCATGAAGTTGTAGATGTCGCCGATACCGCCCTGCGCAGCGGGAGTGTTGACCAGAATGCGGCAGGTCTTCATGCGGGCGCCGAACGCGTCGATCAGATCCTTGCGGGTCACAGCGTTCAGGTAGATGGAGGAGGTATGACCGTAGCCGCCGTCAGCAATGAGATGCTCCGCCTTCGCGAAGGCGTCCTCAATGTCGGATGCGTGATACATGGCCAGCACAGGAGACAGCTTCTCGTGTGCAAACTCCTCGGAGATATCGACGGACTCAACTTCGCCGATGAGGACCTTGGTGGTCTTGGGCACATCCACGCCGGACAGCTCGGCAATGCGATGCGCGCTCTGGCCAACGATCTTGGCGTTCAGTGCGCCGTTGATAATGATGGTCTTGCGGACCTTGTCCAGCTCTTCGCCCTGCAGGAAGTAGCAGCCGCGGGCCTTGAACTCAGCCTTCACCTCATCATAAATGCTGTCCATGACGATGCAGCTCTGCTCGGAAGCGCAGATCATGCCGTAGTCGAAGGTCTTGGAGTGAATGATGGAGGAGACGGCCACCTTGATATCGGCAGACTCGTCGATGATGGCGGGGGTATTGCCGGCGCCGACGCCCAGAGCGGGCTTGCCGGAGGAGTAAGCAGCCTTGACCATGCCGGGGCCGCCGGTAGCCAGGATGGTATCAGCTTCCTTCATGGCCATATTAGTCAGCTCGAGGGAGGGCACATCGACCCACGCAATGATATCCTCGGGCGCGCCGGCAGCCACAGCCGCCTCAAGCACGACCTTCGCGGCCTCAATGGTAGACTTCTTGGCGCGGGGATGGGGGCTGATGATGATGCCGTTGCGGGTCTTCAGGCACAGCAGGGTCTTGAAGATCGCAGTAGAGGTGGGGTTGGTGGTAGGAATGACAGCCGCCACGACGCCGATGGGGTCAGCCACCTTCATGGTGCCAAAGGCCTCGTCACGCTCCAGCACGCCGCAGGTCTTGGTGTCCTTGTAAGCATTGTAGATGTATTCCGCCGCATAGTGATTCTTGATCACCTTGTCCTCGACCAGACCCATGCCGGTCTCGGCCACGGCCATCTTGGCCAGCGGGATGCGGGCGTTATTGGCAGCCAGCGCGGCGGCGCGGAAGATGGCGTCCACCTGCTCCTGCGTGTAGGTTGCAAACTTCTTCTGAGCAGCGCGCACGCGGTTCAGAGCAGCCTCAAAGGTCTCGACGGAATCGACGATCTGATATTCCTTCGCCATGATTCTTTCTCTCCTTCAATCTATCCTGATAGGGATTGTATCAGCAAACTTCAGCGTTTTTCGGGGCGTCCCCCTGAAAACGAGTACAGTGTAGCAAATTACGAAAACGTTGTCAAGGGGTTTGTCAGGTTTTTAACGATATTTTTTTCACAATATTTCTCTTCGCCGCAGCTGTCTATTTAATTGGTAGAAACACATTCTTTTCAGGCATTGATTGACAGAATCCTTTGCAAATTGGACAAAAGAGACATGGCATTCAATGGCTCTGCGGAAGCCGTTTTTCCCCCGATTGCATTTTCTCCGTGCTTTGCTTGACAAACGAACACTTTCCGCCTATGATACAATGGTATGAAATCGGGCGCACCAATCCAGGTGCGTACCAACGAGGAGGAAATCACAATGGCTGAACTGACGATGGACAAGCTGAAGGCGCTGTGTCAGAACCGCGGCTTCATTTTCGCAGGCTCCGAGATCTACGGCGGCCTGGCCAATACCTGGGACTTCGGCCCCCTGGGTGTGGAGTTCAAGAACAACATCAAAAAGGCCTGGTGGCAGAAGTTTGTGCAGGAGAGCCTCTATAATACAGGTCTGGACTGCGGCATCCTGATGAACCGCGAGGTGTGGGTTGCTTCCGGCCACGTGGGCGGCTTCAATGACCCGCTGATGGACTGCAAGGCCTGCAAGGCCCGCTTCCGCGCCGATAAACTGATGGAGGACTTCACCAAGGGCGCTGAGACCGGCGACGGCTGGAAGAACGAGGAGCTCGAAGCCTACATCCAGGAGCACGACATCGTCTGCCCCGTCTGCGGCAAGAAGGACTTCACCGGCATCCGCCAGTTCAACCTGATGTTCAAGACCCATCTGGGTGTGAACGAGTCCAGCGCTGCCGAAGTGCTGCTGCGCCCCGAGACCGCGCAGGGCATCTTCGTCAACTTCCTCAACGCCATGCGCACCACCCGCAAGAAGCTGCCCGCCGGCATCTGCCAGATCGGCAAGTCCTTCCGCAACGAAATCACCCCCGGCAACTTCATCTTCCGCGTGCGTGAATTCGAGCAGATGGAGCTGGAATTCTTCTGCAAGCCCGGCGAAGACCTCGAGTGGTTCAATTACTGGCGCGGCTTCTGCCGCGATTGGCTGCTCTCCCTCGGTATGAAGGAAGAGAACCTGCGCCTGCGCGACCATGAGCCGGAGAAGCTGGCCTTCTATTCCAAGGCGACCACCGACTTTGAATACCTGTTCCCCTTTGGCTGGGGCGAGCTCTGGGGCGTGGCGGACCGCACCGACTACGACCTGAAGCAGCACACCGAGCACTCCGGCAAGAACATGGAATACATGGATCCCACCACCAACGAGAAGTTCATCCCCTACTGCGTTGAGCCCTCCGTCGGCGTAGACCGCCTGGTTCTGGCCTTCCTGTGCGACGCCTATGACGAGGAAGAACTCGAAGGCGGCGACGTACGTACCGTTCTCCACCTGCATCCGGCACTGGCTCCCTTCAAGGTAGCTGTTATGCCCCTGCAGAAGAACAAGCTGGGCGACCAGGCCAAGGCCCTGTATGCACAGCTTTCCAAGAAGTTCCGCTGCGATTACGATGAGACCGGCTCCATCGGCAAGCGTTATCGCCGTCAGGACGAAATCGGCACCCCCTACTGCATCTGCGTTGACTTCGATACCGAAGCCACCGGCAATGTCACCGTGCGCGATCGTGACACCATGCAGCAGGAAGTTGTTGCCATTTCCGAGCTGAACGCATGGCTGGAAAAGAAGCTGGAGTTCTAATTGAAAAGCAAAATTGTCCCTGTCGCTTTCCGGCAGGGGCAATTCTTTTACGGAGGGAAAGTGCATGCGCAAGGTGTTGGCGGCATTGCTGGTTGTGGCAATGCTTTTCGGTTTTGCATGTGCCGAGGTTTCGGCATATGAACTTGCAAGCGCTCTGGCAGAGGTTTTTGATCAGATATCGGATGTGCGGCAAGTGGACTTGGACGGCCTGAAAAACCGCGTCGTATGGAGCGACAGCCGGGCGAATGC
>JAFTWV010000010.1 GCA_017465155.1 Clostridia bacterium | reverse complement strand
TCCTTGGGGGTCTTGCGCAGCTTCAGGCCGAAGGCCATGTTGTCGAACACGGTCATATGGGGATACAGGGCGTAGTTCTGGAACACCATGGCGATGTCGCGATCCTTGGGAGCGACGTCGTTGACCAGCTTCTCGCCGATGTACAGCTCGCCATCGGAGATCTCTTCCAGACCGGCGACCATACGCAGAGTGGTGGACTTACCGCAGCCGGAGGGGCCGACCAGAACGATAAATTCCTTGTCCTTAATGTCCAGGTTGAAGTCGCTGACAGCGGTAACGCCGCCGGCGTACACCTTGTAAATGTGCTGCAGGGATACGCTTGCCATAATCCGTTTCCTCCTCTGAAATGTGAGTGACAGGTAAGTCGGTATGAGCATGGCTCATTTCAACTATCGATATTATAACGGAAAATCCTCAAATTGTGAATTGGCCGGTTTGACAATTCTTTTCGCCTTTCCTTGTGCAGAATGTATTGTCAGGACAACGAAATCCCAGATTGCCTATGTATCCTGCACAAAAAGGAGCTATTCGCAGCGCAGTGCATCCACCGGCTGCATTGAAGCTGCGCGGATGGCCGGAGCAACGCCAAAGGCAGCCCCCAGCAGCGATGCGCCGCACAGCACAGGCAGCGCAGTCCAAAGGGAGAGCCTTGCTGTCAGCCCAATCCAGCTGCCGCACATATGGATCATCAGCATGCCAACGGCCACGCCCAGAAGCCCGCCGAGGAATGCATACGCCGCTGCTTCCAGCAGGAACAGCATGCCGACCTGTGCCGAAGTGCCGCCAACTGCCTTGATCAGCCCAATTTCCCGCCGCCGCTCCCGGACAGAGACAAGCAGTACGTTCATCACGCCGATGGCTCCTGTCAGCATACATACCGCAGCAACGCATGCAAGTACCATCACAAAGATTCGGACAACCTGCCGGGCGGCGTCAATCTCGTTTTCAAGGGTTGCAGCCCGATAGCCGCCATCCGCCGACAACGCTGCGAGTGCTTCATCCGCCAGCAGCGCGGCGCTCCTTCCGCGCGGAACGATCAGCGTAAGCTCTGCAACCGACGCACCGAAGGTATCCTCATAGGTCGTCAGCGGCATCAGGAGCAGCCCGCCTCCCGCCGTCATCGCCTGCATGGGCATGCCCTCTACCACTCCGATAATTCGCAGCCGTCGGCCGCCTACCGTTACCCGCCTGCCCACAACATCGCCGCCAAGACTGTCTTCCAGTGCACGGTCCACCAGACACACGGAGCGCCGCTGTTCATGATCCTGCTGTGTAAAGAGTCTTCCCTCGCCCGCTGCGGGCTTGTGTACACCGGCAAGACCCGTGTCATATCCCGCGATCTGCGCTGCTGCGCTCACGCCATCCAATACAATGTATCCGCCTGTGCAGCTGCCTGCACACACCGGTACACCTGTGGCCTGCAGGATACGCGCTGCACAATCTGACGTCAGCGGATGTGCTGCATCCTCGGAAGTAATCCAGATTTTATCCACACCAAGCCGGGCAATCTCATCCTCCACACGTGCCTGTCCCGCCGTCCCCAGCGTCAGCACGGTCAGTACTGCACCCACGCCCACGCCAAGCCCGAGAATGGTCAGCAGCGTACGCACAGCACTTCCCCGCAGTCCTGATACGGCCAGGCTCACCGCATCCCGCAGCGTCACTGCTGCACCTCCGCGACCCGCTGTCCTTCCTGCATTTCGCCAAGGGCTACGGTTAATCCTTCCGGCAAGTTGACCCAGGCGTACATTTCGTCATTCAGTATGACTTCTGCAGGAATTTCTGTGCATCTTCCCCCATTGACCCACCAGACCGTACCGCGCTCTGTAATCGCCTCTACCGGCAATACGGGTACGTCCTCTCGCCCTGCAATGTACACATCCGCATCCACCGACGCTCCCCCCGGCAGGTCAATATGCTGCTCCGGCGTCAGAACCACGGCACAGAAGGTTTGTCCGGTCAGCGTGTCAGCCTCCACATCCCCTATGCTTTCAATATATGCAATCCCTTTGTCTTCACCCGACGCTGACAGCCGTGCCCACATTCCGGGTTGAAGCCGCCGTACATCAGCCTCCGGCACAGCGCACCGTATCTCCTGCCGTGAAGAAGACATCAATACAACCGGCGTGCCCGGTGCAACCGATGCATTCTGCGCAGCGAACACCTGACGTACTGTTCCGTTCATGGGTGCACGGACGACAGTATACTCCATCGCTCGCTGCAGATCATCCTGATCCAGCGCTGCAGCGTCGGGGACATCCTGCTCTGCTGCCGCAGACAGCCAGGCAGAGACAACCGCTTCATAAGCGTCCGCCTTCAGCCTGAGCAGCGCATCTCCCTCGGCCACACGATCGCCAACGGATACATATATCTGATCAACCAGCCCTGGAATCGCAGCATACGCAATGGTTTCATCTGTATAAGCGATACGGCCGGTGATCGCCGCCATGTCCGCAATATTCCCACGGGCAACGGTCACAAGCGCTGTCTCGACCGGTGCTTCTTCGCGCCTTGCGCCCCACAGCATCAGCATGACCGCAAGTGCCGTCGCTGCCAGCATCATCCATGTGATCCCTACTCTGCGCATGCGATGCCCTCCTCCCGGCAGATCGCTGCCGGACCTGCGATGTTCTCATGTCATCATGTCCAGACATCCTCTGTTTCATGCAGCATCACAAAGGCCGCCGACGCTTTGACACGCCTGCGGCCTTTGCTTGTATGGAGGATAGGGAGGTTGACATTCTCGGGGAGAATGCCAGGAAAAAGGAGATTCGCACCGGGTCGGCTGGTGGCGGTCCTTCCCGACTGCATGATGATCATACCTCTGCTTTATGAAACCAGCATGAATTGCGGATGAACTTTGACTTCATGAGCATTTTCTTTTCCGGCATGCAAAAGCCGCAGGCATCAAATGCACCTGCGGCTTTTATGGAGGCTTTGAAGAAAAATCCATTCCAAGCTTGCGACACATGGATGGAATACGTCAGGAGAACGATGCAGAGGCGTGGAGGCATTGCCTCTGCTTCTGACATCATAGTACGCTATCCGTGTGAAAGCCATGTGAACGCAGCATGAACGTTCGGTAGATTTTACTCAGGTTTTCAGCGCTGGCCATCCAGCATCTGACGCTGCTTGCGGATATCGCTGCTCAGTGACACAAGATAGCGGTCCGTATCGGCCATCAGGCTGTCCAGATAATCCACGCACTGCTGACGCAGGAGCTCCATGTCCTTGCTTGTCTGATCACGCAGTTCCTCTGCTGCCACCACTGCCATACGATGCACGTTATCCTGCGACACGGCGGCACGAGCACTCTGATCCGCGTTGGCCATGATCATCGCTGCATCCTGCTGTGCCTTGCCGACGATGGCGTTCGCATCCTGCTGCGCTCGCTGACGGATAGCCTGAGCGTCACTCTCAGCCTGCGCACGCAGGGCAGATGCAGCCTGCTGTGCAGCGTCATTGGCCTTCTTGGCGTCCTCGGCGCCCTTGCGGGATTCGGCGCGCATTTCCTCCGCCTGACGGGCCGCGTCATCAATGGACTTCTGCGCTTCCTCGCGGGCTTTTTGGGCCTGCTCAGCTGCATCGCGCTGGGCAGCGTCCTTGATATCCTTTTCTTCCTTCACAATGGCAGCCGCTTGCTTGACCGCCTCAGGAAGACAGCGGCCCACGATCTCCATCCGCTGCAGCAGGAAGGTTCTGTTCACAACGCAGCGATCTCCCAGAAACCGCTGCGCGCCGCCGATGGTCTCCTCCAGCTCCCGCAGCGCCGTCATAACCTGCTCAATACTGCCGGTTTCTCTCTTGATCATGTTCCCCGTCCTCCCGTCTTTTTCATCAATGATGCTGTCTGAAATGCGCCTGTACCTCGTCCGCAATCACAGCAGGCACAAACGCGCTGATGTCTGCCCCGAAGGATGCAGCCTCCCGGACCACCGAGGAGGAGATGCATGAATGCTCCGGCTTCGTCATCAGGAAGATGGTTTCCATACCCGGCAGCAGATGGCTGTTGACCTGCGCCATGGCCATTTCATTCTCAAAGTCGCTGACCGCACGCAATCCTCGAACAACCGTAGACACCCCGACACGGCGGACATACTCCACCAGCAGGCCGTCCCATGCATCAACAGTCACATTGGGCAGACCAGCTGTCACCTTCTCCAGCAGCTCAACGCGCTCCGGTACAGTAAAGCAGCCACGCTTTGCAGGGTTATGCATCACCGCCACAATCAGCTGGTCAAACAGTGCAGCCGCGCGGCGGATCACATCCTCATGCCCCAGCGTCACCGGATCAAAGCTGCCTGCATAAACGCAGATGCGCGCCATGGTTATTCCTCCTCCGTATGTACCTGCCTGAAAAAGCTGACGCCCGCAATGCCGTAGCGACGGCTGTCGAACAGATCAAATCCATCGCAGGTCGATGGGAACGTTTTAGCCTCATGCTCCAGCAAAACAACGGCTTCCTCCGCCAGAACAGGCCTGAGAGCCGCCATCACGCCGGACATATCGTGCATCGCGTAGGGCGGATCGAGAAACACCACGTCGAAGCGAACCCCCTCCTGCTGCAGCATGCGAACCGCCTGCTGCCAGTCACACTGAAGGATACGGCAGCGCTCCGCCATCTGCAGCTTTGCGGCATTGCGCTTCTGCACGGCATTTGCTGCGCGGTCATGATCGACCAGCACCGCTTCCTCCGCGCCGCGGCTGAGCGCCTCAAAGGCCATCGCGCCGCTGCCGGAAAACAGGTCAAGCACCTTTGCCTGACGCACCTTCATCTGCAGGATATTGAATACATTTTCACGCACGCGATCCAGCGTGGGGCGGGTATCCTGACCCTGCGGCGCGTCAAACGTACGCCCCCGGGCCATGCCGGCGATGATCCGCATGTGGCCTTGCTCCTCTTGTCGTTAGTTCAGCTGCTCGGGACCGCGGTGGGTCTGCTGACGTGCCTTGCGCTCCTTGCGCTGCTTACGCTTGGCTTTCTTCTTGCCCAGCGCGATATTGGTATGCACAGCGCTGCGCACCTGTACGCCGCCCATATATCCCAGACCGTAGACGAGCGCAGGGATCAGGTTCAGCATCGGGCTGATGCGCTCCAGCACCAGCATCGCGTCCTTATCCGCCGCGCCGATCATGTTGACATAGGGCATGGTGGACATGCGGATGATCAGGCGCAGTGCAGACTCAAGAGTCATGCTGCCGGACGCATGGTAATACTGCAGCGCCCCGCCGATTTCCGGGCGGGTCTCCAGCGAAGTCAGCCAGGAGGGCAGCGTACCCAGATTGGTCATCTGACGCTGGGTGATCAGCGCAAATACCACGGAGCAAAGCACCAGCGGAATGGAACCGATCAGACCAGTCACAAAGCCCTTGAGCGGGTGATAGCACAGCTGCTGCTCCCAGTCGGCTACAGGGCGGCCCTTTTCGCGGCGCTGATACATGATTTCACCCTGATTGACTGCATCCGCACCTGTTGCTGCGCCGGACTGATAAAAAATCAGCCATGCAGTAAACAGGATGACGCTGTTGATGACAATGCTGAGCAGCTTGTTGTCCCACGTCATCATCACGCCGATCATCACGAATGCAAACACCATCACAACTGTGCTGAAAAAGAATTTCAGCGCGCCGGGCATCACGGTCCGATCCATCATTGCACCAGTAAGATAGGGTTTCTGCACCTTTTGAGGCTTCTGCTGCTTTTTCTTTTTGACTTCCATTGCGGATACCTTCCTTACTTTGAATTTGTAAACAAACGGACGCCGTTCATATCTGCACAGGCGCGCAGAGGCCTGTCCCACCGCTGCGCAGGGATATGAGCTGTCCATTGCCATGACAGCGCGCAGCCAAGCGTCATAACCTCCGCCGTTTCCAGCAGACGATCGTAATAACCGCCGCCCTTTCCCAGCCGCATGCCCGTCGGGTCGATCCCCTCCAATGGCACCAGCAGCAGGTCAAGCGCGTCCACCGGTATCGTCTCCGTATTCTCCACAGGCTCCAGAATGCCGTAATGGCCTGTCTGCAGCTCATCAAGCGCCGTAATGCGCCGCAGCGTCATGCCGGATGCGCCTGCGCACAGCGGCAGCGCCAGCGTGCGGCCTGTGCTGAGCACATCCATGAGCACCGGCGTTACATCGGCTTCACGCACCAGAGGCATATATCCGCCGATCACCCGGGCATTGCGGTACAGGTCGCTGTCAAGGATATGCCGGCAAATCAGCAAGCTCTGCAGATCGCGTTCCTCCCTGCCCTGATGCAGGGCACGCAGGGTCTTTCGCAGCGCAGCCTTTTCACTCACAGCCATTCACCCATCGGCGGTGCACACGCTCTGTGGCGGCCAGAAGCACCTCGTAGCTGATGGTCCCCGACCATGCGCCAAGCTCGTCCGCCGTGATGACAGTGCCATCCTGTGCGCCCATCAGCACCGCTTCATCACCCGGCTCCACCCCATCGACGCCTGTCACATCCACCATCATCTGGTCCATGCAGATGCGCCCCACCACCGGACAGCGTCTGCCGTGGATGATCACCTGCGCCCGGCCGGAGCCCGCACGATGATATCCGTCGCCGTAGCCGCAGGCAACCGTCGCCAGCGTCATGGGCTTGTCTGCAGTAAAGGTGCAGCCATAGCTGACCTTGTCGCCGGGCTTCACTTCCTTGACGAAGGTAACAGCCGTACGCCAGTCCATCACAGGCAGCAACGGCATATCCGTCGCCACAGGCGGACAGCCGTACATCGAAATTCCTGCGCGAACCATGTCCAGCGCAGCATCCGGATAACGATGGATGCTGGCAGAATTGGCGCAGTGGCGGATGATCCCCGCCGGCAAAAGCGCTGTCAGACGTTTGAATCGCTCCAGCTGCGCGCGGGTATAATCCGCCGTATCGCCATCCGCATCCGCAAAATGGGTAAACACACCAGTCAGACGAACCTCAGGACACGCCGCCAGCGTATCGAGCATGGCGCGCACCTCCGCTTCGTTCCGTACGCCAATGCGGCCCATGCCCGTATCCAGCTTGAGCTGAACAAGACCGGGCTTTCCCTCTTTTGCAGCCCAGCGCTGGACAGCTTTTACCATCCCGGGCGCACAAACCGCCATCGTCAGGCCATGACGGACGCCATCGCCAATTTCAAGCCCGGATGCAGCGCCCAGCACAAGCACCGGCGCATCAATCCCTGCTTCCCGAAGCAGCACGCCTTCATCCGTACGTGCAACCGCCAGCCAATCCGCGCCTGCAGCAAGCGCATTGCCTGCCGTCTGCACGATACCATGCCCGTATGCATCAGCCTTTACGACAGCCATCAGCATCGTCGTATCCGGAAGCGCCGCGCGGATCGTACGCACGTTTTCCCGCAGCGCTGAAAGGTCGATGGTTCGTACAGGGTACTGCGTAATCACGCAGAATCACCTTCTTCAAAGTGTTACAATCTCACAGCCGGCATACCAGCCGCATCTTATATTATAGCATAAGGTACCGGGAAATAAAAGTGTTTCATCGATAATTCCTCAATTTTGCCCACAGGAGCATCAGCAGACATCCGCCTCCCAGCAGCGGATAAATTCTCTCCACAGCACCCGTGAAGCCAACGGACGCCGCCAGAATGATCCCCGCCGCGGCAAAGGGACCACCGAGTCCGCGAAGGCATGCCGTCAGCGTGGAAAGGATGGCCAGATACAAACTAACCGCCCCCAATACATATCCGCCCATTCCAAGCTCCTTCATCAGCCGTACAAACGGCATCGGCTCGCCCAGCAGCGCAGGATGCCTCAGCAGCACGGCATTTCCCAGCATGATCAGCAAGGCTAAAACCAGACATGCTGTGATCTTCCCCCGTCTGCATTCCCTTTCAGACAGCCGATCATGGGCATCCACGACCGGACGCTGCAGCGCAGCATTGAAGCCGCCATAGGTCACTCCCCGCAAGAGCGCCTCAGAAACCGACACATTCGCAATGTATGCCGCCTGCATGGGCGGGATCATCAATCCCGCAGCAATAAGGACCGTCATGACCGCCAGCAGTGCCCGGCTCACCCACGCAAGCCCGTTGACCGTCTGTTTCGCCAGCAGCCATGAGATTCCCAGCGTCCCGGCCATCCCCAGCCAGTATGCACCATGAACAGGCAGCATCAGCGCAGCTACCTCTCCAGCTCCGGCCAGCATCGTTCCGCCGGTAGCCGTCAGCAGAAGCGACAGCAGAAGCTTCCACATCCGTTCCGGCCATCCGTCCTGCCATTCGGACGGGATGCGCGCGTCTGCAAGCAGCCCCATGACGATCACTGACACAGCGATCGCCGCCCAGCTCCAGCATCCATACTTCGAGAAAAACGACGCAATTTCCCGCCCTGACGCAAGCCCCGCGCCAATCACCGCGCCCACAAGCTCCCACGGGAGCATCCGACTGTTCATGCCGATCACCTCCATGGAGGATACGGCTGATTTTCCATAAAAAGAACGCACCGGCGTGCCGATGCGATCCTGCGGAACGAAAGTGCTGCAGCAGTGTACATTTACGGCGCTGCGCTGATGCTGCTCCGAAGCCTCGTCACCTCCTGAAACATGCTCATTCCTTGTCCCTTCAATTCAGCAGAGAGCTCCGTTGCCGAGGAGGCTGCAGCTTCAAGCGCTCTGCGCCGGACCGACCATTCCTCCGCTGTTTTCACCAGCTTCGCCACAATCTCCGGAACCTGTCCGCCAAACCGCTCGCGGGCGGTAGCAGCCCACAGGGACATCTGACCGTCAATGGCTGAAACTGTATTCGCCGCATCAGCTGCCGTCAGCTGTGATGCATCCAGCAGCGTTGCCGTATCGCGGAGCTGCACGGCAGAATGCATCATAAGAGAAAGCCCTGCTTCCACCACGTCAAGCTGACCAGCCATCCCCGTCAAGCGCAATCGCAGCTCAGGACATTCCCAGCGGTACAGATAGGTTTCCACTCGCTGATTCTCTCCAAGTCGCGTGCGGACTGCCGCCGCATCCCCTTCGCTGCCGTAGCAGGCAATAAATACCCGCCACTTGGCTCCGTCCTGCACGACGGTTCCGGGTGCACCGCGATCCGCGTATGCCGCAGCTTTCTGCAATGCGGCCTCCTCCGTGGAAAAGACGCCGGTCTGAATGGCATACCATGTTTCCGCTGCCAGCGTGACCTCACGCGTCTGGACAGTCTGATCATAAACGGCAGCAAAAGGTGTGGGCGACGGCGTTCCAAGCCGCTCCGCAATCAGCACAGCAGGGCTTTTCAGGCGCACCAGCAGCACCACGCCAATCCCCACCAATGCCAGCAGGAGCATCCACCGCCTGATCCTCGCCTGCTTCTGACGGCGCTTGTACATCCTGCGTTCCACACGTCCCATGACCCTGCACCTCCTTGCTGATTGGTGCATCCTATGCGGCACGGGCAGGATGTATACCCTGCAGATGACGCGCTGCCCTCATCCGCAATGAATGCTTCCGTTGACAAACCTCTGTCCGCTGGCTACAATACAATCAATAACATATACGCCGGAAGGAAGCGATCTGTATGCTGCATCAGCGGGTTATCCTGTCCACCTCCGCAGCGCTGGACGTGTACGCTGCTCCATCCTGTCTTGACCCAGGCCGTCGGCTGCGCGCGCTGGTTATCTGCCCGGGCGGAGGGTATTCCAATCTTGCCCCGCGGGAGGCTGAGCCGGTAGCCATGCGCTTCGCCGGGCTTGGCTTTGTCGCTTTCGTGCTGTATTACCGCACCGCGCCGGCCCGCTTCCCTGCCGCATTACAGGATGCAGGCGCTGCACTAAAGCATATTCGCACGCACGCTGACGAATACCACGTTGCACCGGACGCCATTGCAGTGATGGGCTTCTCTGCCGGCGGGCATGCAGCGGGATCACTGGGCGTTATGTGGCACAGGGAGGAAATGTGGCAGCCGCTTGGCCTGACATGCGAACAGGTCAAACCCAACGCCATGGTTCTGTGCTACCCGGTGATCACCAGCGGCCCGTTTGCACACCGCCGTTCCTTTGCGTGTCTGACCGGCTGCGACGACCCGGCTGCCCACAAGGCCTTTTCACTGGAAAACCTCGTAACGGCCAATACGCCCCCGACCTTCCTGTGGCACACATGGGAGGATCAGTCTGTGCCGGTGCAAAACAGTCTGTTGATGGCCATGGCTCTGCGTCAGCATGGCGTCAATGCGGAGCTGTATATCCGCACGGCCCCCACGGCGGCGCGCTGTGCGATGAGAGCACCGCCAGCATGCCCTCCAAGCTGATTCCCGAGGCACAGGACTGGCCTCTGCAGGCAGCCCGTTTTCTCCGTGACGCAATGCCTCTCTCTTCCGTCGCCCCGTAAAGACTTACAGCCCGGGATGCAAAAGCGCCATGACACAAAACGTGCCATGGCGTTCCTTATGTCTGCGGCACACCACCTGCTGTATCAGTACAGCTCCGGCAGCCGATCCCGGGTGATCGCCCACGGGTGATG
>JAFTWV010000093.1 GCA_017465155.1 Clostridia bacterium | reverse complement strand
TGGTTTCCTTGCTCAGGCGCTCCATCAGCGCAAAGTTGTCTTCCTCAATGATCTGCATGGCATGATGCACCTCGTCGGGATGATCGCGCAGCAGATCCATCACCAGCGTTTCGCTGCCGGTGGAGTGCTTGATGGTGGAGAAGGGGGTGAAGATCATGTAGGTGACGGCGGCGTCATCCTGCAGGCCTTCGGCGATGCGCTTGGCGCGGTCAATCTGGCCTTCCATGTACCAGTCGCCCTTCTTATGGGGACGCAGGCCGCCCAGCACCTTGGGATCGCTCATGTCGATATTGCCGCAGTCGTACTGCATGTAGCCGTCAGTTTCCACGCACAGCATGTACATGTCAGCCGCCTTGGCCCATGCGACCTGATCCTTCACCGTGTTGTCGGTCTGATCCGGGAAATGGGTATACCAGGAGGTCGGTACGCGGTCCACGGGCTTGCCCTGAATGGCGTTGAGAATGCGTTGCTTCTTGTTCATGTGTCATTACCTCGCTTTTATTTAATGGCACTGTCTACCATGCTCTGGATGAAGTATTTCTGCAGGAACAGATAGAGGATGATGAGCGGCAGGATGCTCAGCATGGCTGCGGCAGCTGCGGCGTTCATGTTGCTGGAGTACATGTCGAAGAAGCCGGAAATGGCCAGCGTGATGGTCTGCAGACGCGGCTTTTGCAGCAGATAACCCGCAAACTGATAGTCGTTCCAGAAGCTGGAACCGGCAATGATGATGACCGATGCGCACACAGGCTTGAGCTGCGGCAGAATGATGAGGAAGAAGCGCTTGACCGTGGAGCAGCCGTCGATGGAGGCGGCCTCATCCAGCGCAACGGGAATGGACGAGATGAAGTTGGTGAACAGATAGATGCTCAGCGGCAGCTGGAAGGTAGCCACCACCAGCACCTCGCCAAACAGCGTCGATACCGCGCCGATTTCCGTCATGGTCTTATACAGCGGCACCAGAATGCTCAGCGGCGGAATCATCATCACGCCGGTGATGAAGCGCTGAATACACTTGTTCCAGCGGCTGCGGTTGCGCGCCAGCGGATAGGCGGCCAGCGCGCCGGTGGATACCACCAGCGCAATCGCGCCTGCGGTGACGATGGTGGTGTTGAGCAGCGCGCGCAGCAGGTTGCCCTTCTGAATGGCCAGACGGTAGTTTTCCAGAAAGGGCTGAGCGGGGAAGATCCAGCGGGAAGACAGATCTGTGGGCGGCTTGAGGGAGACATTCAGGAGAATGTACAGGGGAGAGATCCAGATGAGCGCGATGAGAACCATCAGCAGATACTTGATCAGCCTGACGGATTTGCGGTCCTTGATCACATGTACACCTCCTTGCGGTCAAAGTACATCATGGCAATGTTGCTGATGATCATGACCAGCAGGAAGGTCATGATGCCGATGACGGACGAATAGCCCGCCTTCTGCGCGCTGAAGTACTGGTAGGTAACCAGCGTGGACAGCGAGTGGGAATCAAAGCCCGGGCCGCCGTTGGTGAGGGCCTTGATGACGTCGTAGAGCTTGAGGCCGCCGATGAGGTTGAGCACGACGGCGGAGTTGAGCGCGGGAACCAGAAGCGGGAACGTGACGTGGCGGAAGCGATCCCAGCTGCCTGCGCCGTCCAGCGCAGCGGCTTCGTAGTACATGGAGGGAATGTTCTGCAGACCCGCCATGTAGATGACCATGCTCACGCCGCAGAACTGCAGGCTGTTGACCAGTGTGATGATGATGACCGCGCGGGTGCCGTCTGCCAGAAAGTCCACCGGCGCTTTGCCAAAGAGGATGAGGATGTCGTTGATGGCGCCGCCGCTGTACTGCACCAGGAAGTACATGATGTAGCC
>JAFTWV010000092.1 GCA_017465155.1 Clostridia bacterium | reverse complement strand
CTGTGGACTGCCACCCCCTCTGGACTCCCCCGCCCCCACATGGTAGACTTTGCCCGGAGTAGTCTTTCCCACATGGGCCTCGCGGGGGCGTGCCGTTTCTCCACGGCTCCTTTGTTTGTCGGAGCGCCGCTCCCCTTCGGCTTCGCGGCGCGGCCGGAACTACGCGATCCTGTGCGGCTGGGCGGGGGTGGTGTGAAAGGTGTATGAGCGCAGCGAAGCGGATGTGGTGGTTGCTCGCTTGTTCAACTGCTCGCTAAATTCAGATTGATCACAGTTACACAAAAACCGTTTTTTGCATGTCCCGGAAGGATTTGCAGGAGCCATTTCAAAAACCTGCACTTTTCAGGTATTGCTGTCGAAATATTGTTGTTTCTGGGCCGAAAAATCCCATGATTCCTGTGTTGACAGGGCGTTTCCCTGCATGGTATCATAGATATGATCGATATAAGTGGTGGAGTCTGTCATCATGTGCCCCTTCGGCCGTGATTTATTTCGATTATACTGTTCGCACGGGTGGTTCTGTATCATTCCGTCAGGCGTATCTTGTCGAAGGCAGAGCTGACCATCAGCTCCGCCTTCTTTTTTTTGCAAAGCCGCCGACGGTTGGAAGCAGCTGCCCGCTACTGTCCGACAGAAAGGAGTCCCTGATGACCTCAAAGAAGGAGTTCTTCGAGAAGTTCCGGGAAGCAGCCGCATCCGTATTACCGATTGTGGCGATCGTAGGCGTGATGTGCCTGACCTTCGTGCCGATGCAGGCAGACCTGATGCTGTCCTTCCTCATTGGCTCGCTGATGCTGATTGTCGGCATGGGCCTGTTCACGATGGGCAGCGACGTGTCGATGACGCCCATCGGCTCGCACATGGGCGCAAAGCTGACCAAATCGCGGAATCTGCCGCTGATCCTGTCGGTTGCGCTGCTGCTGGGCATCGCCATCACGGTCTCCGAGCCGGATCTGACCGTGCTGGCGGACAATGTCCCTGCCATTGACACGACGGTGCTGATCATCACCGTGGGCGTAGGCGTGGGTATGTTCCTGATGCTGAGCATGGTGCGCATCCTTTTCTCGATCCCGCTCAAGTGGCTGCTGATCGGCCTGTACGGCGTGGTGTTCCTGCTGGCAGCGCTGACCAAGCCGGAGTATCTGGCGGTTGCCTTCGACTCCGGCGGCGTGACCACCGGCCCCATGACGGTTCCCTTCATCATGGCGCTGGGCGTCGGCGTAGCCTCCATCCGAAGCGACTCGAACGCACAGGAGGACTCCTTCGGTCTGGTGGCGCTGTGCTCCATCGGCCCGATCCTTGCAGTGCTGCTGCTGTCCTTCATCTATCCCGGCGTGCCGGCCAGCGGCGAGGCAGAGATGGTGCAGGGCATCATGGATACCGTGGCCATCGGCAAGAGCTACCTGAGCACAATCCCCCATGAGGTCGTCAACGTGGCAATGGCGCTGCTGCCCATCGTTGCTTTCTTCCTGGTGTTTCAAGCTGTGGCGCTGCACCTGCGCCGCGTACCCTTCCTGCGGATTGTCATCGGTCTGTTTGTGACGCTGGCAGGTCTGGTGCTGTTCCTGACCGGCGCGAACGTCGGCTTCCAGAAGCTCGGCGTAGAGCTGGGCGCACAGTTGGCCTCTATGGGCAGCTGGCGCTTCCTGCTGATTCCCATCGCCATGGTGATGGGCTGGTTCATCATCAACGCCGAGCCTGCCGTGCACGTGCTGAACAAGCAGGTGGAGGAGCTCAGCGCCGGCGCCATCTCCGAAACGGCGATGCACTATGCGCTGGCCATCGCCGTCAGTGCAGCCAACGGTCTTGCGATGCTTCGCGTGCTGACGGGTGTGTCCATCATGTGGATCATCGTTCCGGGCTATGCAATCGCGCTGGTGCTGGCGCTGTTCGTGCCCCAGACCTTCACAGCCATCGCCTTCGACTCCGGCGGCGTGGCTTCCGGTCCCCTGACGGCAACCTTCATGCTGCCCTTTGCCATGGGCGCGTGTCAGGCCCTTGGCGGCAACATCATGACCGACGCCTTCGGTCTGGTAGCGCTGGTGGCTATGATGCCCCTCATCACCGTGCAGATCATGGGTCTGATCTATGTGCTCAAGACCCGCAAGGCCGAGGCTGTGCCCGAGTTTGCTTATGCTGACGACGACGTGATCGAGCTGTGGGAGGTAAAGTGATGGAACTGAATCTTGTGATGGCTATCGTCGACCGTGACCGCTGCAGCGCCATGGAGGACGTCATCCACAGCCTGAAGCTGCCGCTGGCGCTGACCATGTATGCACAGGGTACCGCCACCAGCGAGCATCTGAGCCTGTTCGGCCTGGTGAAGCGTGAATATGCGCTGGTTTCCACCGTCGCCGACGGCGAGCAGACCCAAAAGCTCATTCGCGCAGCAAAGCTGCGCATGTTCATCGACATTCCCGGCAACGGCATCATGATGTCCGTCCCGATCAAGAGCGTAGGAGGAGGCAGAACCATGGCTTACCTGACCGATAATATGAACGTCACCGGCGAAAAGCCCGATATGAACTTCAGCCATGAGCTGATCTACGTCATCCTCAACGAGGGCTTCTCGGATATGGTAATGACGGCTGCGCGTCCTGCGGGCGCGACGGGCGGCACGGTGCTGGCCGGCAAGGGCACCGGCTCGCGTGAGAGCGAAAAGTTCCTGGGCATTTCCCTTGCCAATGAGAAGGATGTGGTGCTCATTCTGGCCGAAACCGGCAAGAAGGCCGCCATCATGAAGGCCATCAATACCAAGGCCGGTCCTCAGACGGACGCCGGAGCAATCTGCTTCTCCCTGCCTGTGTCGGACGTGGCGGGCCTGCGTCAGCTCGACCCCGAAGACACGGCGGACACTGTGGCCGAGACCAAAGCGGAGTAACCCCGAACAAACCCGTACGCGGCGTCGGAGAACTCCCGGATTGCCGCGCGCAAAACCTACATCCTGAAGATTCATTACGTTAAGCACTCAAGGAGGCTTACCAATGGACATCTTTGACGCACTTACACTGATCGGCGGCCTGTGTCTGTTCCTGTTCGGCATGAACGTCATGGGCGAAGCGCTGGAGCGCCGGGCGGGCAACAGCCTGCAGACGATTCTGGGCAAGCTGACCACGAGCAAGCTGATGGGCCTGTTCACCGGTCTTGCGGTGACAGCGGTCATCCAGTCCTCCTCGGCCACGACGGTCATGGTCGTCGGCTTCGTCAATTCCGGCCTGATGAACCTCAGCCAGGCAATCAACGTTATCATGGGTGCCAACATCGGTACAACTGTGACGGCGTGGATCCTGTCGCTGGGCGGCATTGAGGGCAGCAACCTCTTCGTGCAGCTCCTCAAGCCCATGTCCTTCACGCCCGTGCTGGCGCTTGTGGGCGTGATCTTCTACATGTTCTGCAAGTCCAACAAGAAGAAGGACACCGGCATGATCCTCCTGGGCTTCGCAGTGCTGATGTTCGGCATGGATATCATGACCGAAGCAGTCTCCGGCCTGAAGGACGAAACCTGGTTCCAGCAGCTGTTCATGATGTTCGAGAACCCCGTGCTGGCGATGCTGGCCGGCGCTATCCTGACGGCGATCATCCAGTCTTCGTCTGCATCCGTGGGTATCCTGCAGGCACTGTCCGCAACCGGCGCGGTTTCTCTGGGTGCAGCCATCCCGATCATTATGGGCCAGAACATCGGCACCTGTATCACCGCCATCATGTCTTCCTTCGGCACGAACAAGAACGCCCGCCGTACCGCGCTGGTGCATCTGTCCTTCAACGTGATCGGCACCTGCGTGTGGCTGACGCTGTTCTGCATCCTGAAGGCGGTGCTGGGCGGCACGGAGAACACCTTCTCCAGCCTGATCGCCATCCCCGCCAATCAGGCGAATATCGCCATTGCTCACTCCGCTTTCAACATCGCCTGCACAATCCTGCTGCTGCCGATGTCGAAGCTGCTGGAGAAGATCGCCTACATTCTCGTACCTGAAGACAAGCAGCCTGAAAAGATCGAGGAGCTGGACGAGCGTCTGCTGGCAACGCCCTCTGTGGCGCTTGAGCGCGCCCGCACCCTGACGGTGGACATGGCGGACTGTGCCGCCAAGGCCATCGAACAGAGTCTGGGCTGCCTGTCCGTGTTCGACAAAACCAAGAGTACGTCCATCCGTGAATATGAGGACAAGACCGACCATTACGAGGACGTGCTGGGCACCTATCTCGTCAAGCTGAGCGCCAACCGCGTCAGCGACAACGACTCTGCCGAGGCGGCCATGCTGCTCAAGGTCATCGGCGATTTCGAGCGCATTGCCGACCATGCCACGAGCATCCTGTGCGCATCCGAGGAGCTGAACGAGAAGAACCTCAAGTTCTCCGACCCTGCACAGAAGGAGCTCAGCGTTCTGCGCGAGGCCGTGAACGAAATCATGGCGCTGGCCTGCAATGCCTTCGTGAACTATGATCTGGAGGCCGCCGCGAAGGTCGAGCCTCTGGAGCAAATCATCGATCGCATCAAGGAGCAGCTGCGCATGCGTCATGTCGTGCGTCTGCAGCAGGGCGCCTGCAGCATCGAAGCCGGCTTTGTCTGGGCTGACCTGCTGACCGATCTGGGCCGTGTATCCGACCATTGCTCCAACATCGCCGGCTGCGTGATGGACATGAAGGAGCACAACATGAACATCCATGAATCCCTGCGCATGATGAAGTCCGAAAGTGCAAGCTTCAAGGCCCTGTACAAGGAGTACAGCGCCAAGTATCTCGACCGCGTGTAAGCATCCCCTCAAGTCCCGACCTGACCGGCCGGGACTTTTTGTTTTTTCACGTGGAAGACGGAAGTCTCCGGCGGCCAGGGGCACATTTACATTCCTCGTCGCTTTCGCCTTTGGCGAAGTCCCTCTTTAAGCGACGCGACAAATTGGAAGGTGTGGTGTTAATCTGTATTGTTTGATGACTTTTCCTTTGCAGCTTGGCGGGGGGGTGTGAAAGATGTATGAGCGCAGCGAAGCGGATGTACTGGTTGTTCGCTTGTACAACTGCTCGCCAAATCCCAATTTTCGGAGCCTTTGGGGCGCTTTCCTGCTGCTATACGGAACAAGCAGCTGCACAGACAGAGGGGCCAACGTGCAGCAGTTATATAATGCGCAGCAGCTGCCGCAGCGCATAGGCAATGCCGTCGTCATCATTTCCGTGGGTGACATACGCTGCCGCAGTGCGGACGGCCTGTGCGCCGTTGCCCATGGCGACGCTGTGGGGATAGCGGGTAAGCATCTCCAAATCGTTGATATCATCGCCAAAGACGGCAATCTCGTCCGTCTCCAGCCCCAGCGACTGCCGCATGCGCTCGATGGCTGCAACCTTCCCGGCGGTCAGCGGGACAACCTGAATGGTGCGGCCCTGATCGGTCAGATAGATGTTCGCACGGCTGCCGCAGCGTTCCTGAAGCATCGCAAACAACCCCGGCGGGAGCAGGCGATCGGTGTTGACCAGATCGTCATGGAAAACGAGGAGCTTTGTGGCAGACTGAACGGCATTGTCATCGATGACGGCGATCTCTTCGCGCGTCAGCCCCCATGGGGCAAGTGCCGCATCGGGCAGGCGATAGTTGAAGGCATGAACCTCCTGCGGCATATGGAGAGAGAGATGCACGCCCGGATGCTCCTTGACGGCGGCCAGCACATCCTGCACGGCAGTCGGATCGATGAAGGCATAGCAGGTTTCACCGCGCATCTGCATACACGCGCCGTTGCAGAAGCTGCCGCCGTCAAAGAGGGCGTACTCTGCGTCCGTCCAGCCGAGCATTCTGTCCAGCCTTGCGGAACGGGCGGTGGCGAAATATACCTGCACGCCCTGCGCACGGCAGGCTGTGAGTGCCTCGCGGGCGGAGGGGAGGATGGTTTTGCTGCTGCTGAGCAGCGTGCCGTCGAGGTCAAAGAAGAGAGCCTTGATCATGCGTTGCTCCTTGTACAGGGTCTGGGAGGGAAGGTGGGCAAAGGGATGGCGCTTCAGGGCTGCAGGGTTTCGGCGAAGATCTTCCGCAGGACTTCATGAGGGATATCCTGCTTTGTATCAATTTGCAGCATCCCTTTAGGCGTGATTTTGTATCCTGTCAGGGCTTCCTGATGGCGGAGAATCGCCTGTGCCTCGATGTTGATATGATCCTTGAACGGAATCAGCCGCACAAAGGCTTTGCCGCAGGAATAGCTGGGCAGCCTGGCCCAGAGCGTTTCCGTCGGTTCGCAGGATACGCTGCCGAAAATCAGCTGTCTCAGACATGCGAACAAATCAATGATCTCCTCCGGGTATTTGTCCAGATACGTTTTTACCTGCTCATTCATATGAAGCCTCCTTTTGTTGCAGGGGCGCTGTGGGTTCAGGGCTCTCAATGCTTTGATTGCAGGGAAACAGCATGCAGCCCATGTCCTTGAAGTACTGCATGCGCTCATACAGAGCCTGTTCGGTTACAGCAAAATGGCGTGCAAGGCATGGGATACATTGATACTGTGTGATACCGCGGTTGATGAGCTTCTTCGTCATCGCTTCCTCATCGGGGGTAACAGGCTGTCCGCAGGCGATGCAGCGTTCCATGGGGCACCTCCGTCATGCAGATTGAGGGTAAATGCAGCGTTTGCCGCGCTGAGCAGGAAGGCGTTGTACTCTATTGTACCGCACCGCCATGGATTTGTCAGCCGCATTGCCGGTTCTTTTTGTTCTTTCTGTGTATATGGTTGTGATCATCTTGTACATCGGGATTGTGTGCGGTACAATTAAGTTTGGTTTGACATTTTATGCGGAGGATGATGATCCATGAAGCGCGAGTCCTTTCAATCCAGACTGGGCTTTCTGCTGGTGAGTGCAGGCTGTGCCATCGGCATCGGCAATGTATGGCGCTTTCCCTTTGTTGCAGGACAGAACGGCGGAGGCATCTTTGTGCTGTTCTACCTGCTGTTCCTGCTGTGCATGGGTGTGCCCGTGCTGACGATGGAGCTGGCCGTGGGCCGTGCGAGCCGCAAGAGTGCCGTCCATGCCTACAAGGCGCTGGAAAAGCCGGGCCACAAATGGCATCTGCACGGCTGGGCTGCCATGGCGGGCTGCTATCTGCTGATGATGTATTACACCACCGTTTCCGGCTGGATGACGGACTATTTCTATAAATTCGCAGCCGGAACGTTTGCAGCGGGCATGGACAAGGCTGCTGTGGACGGCGTATTTTCCGCGATGCTGGCGTCGCCGGGGGAAATGACCTTCTGGATGGCGCTGACGGTTATTGCGGGCTTCATCGTTTGCAGCTTCGGCCTGCAGAAGGGCCTGGAAAGGATCAGCAAGTTCATGATGACGGCCCTGCTGCTGCTCATCGTGGTGCTGGCAGTGCACAGCCTGACGCTGCCCGGAGGCCTGGAAGGACTGCGCTTTTATCTGCTGCCCAGCCTGACGCAGGTACAGAAGGTCGGCGGCGTCGGCAAGGTGATTGTGGCTGCGATGAACCAGTCTTTCTTCACCCTGAGCCTTGGCGTGGCTGCGATGGAGATCTTCGGGTCTTACATGACCAAGGATCACACACTGGCGGGCGAATCCGTGCGGATCTGCGGCGTGGACACCTTTGTGGCGCTGATGAGCGGTATGATTATCTTCCCTGCCTGCTTTGCTTATGGTGTGGAACCGGATGCGGGCCCTTCGCTGATTTTCAAGACGCTGCCCAACGTATTTGTGAACATGTCTGGCGGCCGCATCTGGGGCACGCTGTTCTTCCTGTTCATGACCTTTGCCAGCTTTACGACGGTGATCGCGGTCTTTGAGAACCTGCTGTCCTTCTGTATGGATACCTTTGGCTGGAGCCGCAGGAAGGCGGTGCTGCTCAACGGTCTTTTCATCCTTGTGGCGAGTCTGCCCTGTGTGTTTGGCTATAATATGCTCAGCGGCGTGAAGCTCATTGGCGGGCGCGACATTCTGGACACGGAGGACTTCATCGTCAGCAACCTGCTGCTGCCCATCGGCTCGCTGGTGTTCCTGCTGTTCTGCGTGACGAAGTGGGGCTGGGGCTTTGACAAATATCTTGAGGAAGCCAACACCGGCTCCGGCCTGAAGCTTTCTCCCCGGCTCAAGCCGATCTTTCAGTTTGTTCTGCCCATCCTGATTCTTCTCATCCTCATTTCCGGTCTGCTTCCTTCCTGATCAGGGGGACATGTCCCGTTCTGAGGAAACAGGCAGCCTTCAGGCGGACGAAGGGAGTCTGCTATACAATCTCAAGGAGGTACCGACATGCCCAGCTATCTGATTAAGGATACCACCCGTGAGCAGCGTGAACAGATCGTTGCCGAGGCCCTCGGCAACATGGAAGCCAATTGCGACGGCTGCATGCCCGGTATTGCCGAAATGTATCAGGCATATATTGACGGCGAGATGGAGCTGCGCGAATGCAACATGGCCTTCAATGCCCGGTATATTTCGGGCCGGCAGGGGCCGGAGCGAGGACGCAGCTGCATGAAATAACCCAAAGCGCCAGTCGGCAGGATCGGAGGATCCGCGCAGACTGGCGCTTTTACGTGCGGGGAATGACGGCATGGGAGCTGATAACGGAATTACTTCACGGGTACGCCGGCCTTTTCTGCTGCTGCGCGCATAATGGCGGCAGCCTTCATATAGGCCTCGTGATCCGGCAGATGCTCCACGAACACCGGCGTGTCCTCGCCCAGGGCATGGGAGAGGCGCATCACCAGCGGCAGGTCGATGGTTCCGGCTCCCGGCGGCACCTCATTAATGTTGATGGGCAGCTTGCCGTCCGCCAGCTTTACATCCTTGGCATGAATGCTGACGATGTGCTCGCCCAGCAGCTCATAGCAGCGGGTGATGAAGGCTGAGGAATGCCGGTAGCGGTCGAGTGAATTGAGCATGTTGCAATAGTCCAGATGGACCTTGAAGCAGGGACGATCCACATCCTGCATCAGCTGCAGATACTGCTCGGGAGATTCTGGGCACATCCACGGCATCGGTTCGAGGGTATAGGCTGTGCGGACGGGCTTGACAGCGTCGATGATGCGCCGGGTATTCATCACGATGCGTTCGTACACCTCTGCGCTGTCCAGAGATGGATGATAGCCGTCCCACAATTCGCTCACCGAGCCGGAGATATTCACGCAGCAGTTTGCGCCGACCTCCTCTGCCAGCTCCAGCTGACGGATGTTGTATTCGATGTTTCTTTCCCGCTCGGCCGGGTCGAGGTGCATGACGTTGCGCCATGCGCCCACCTCGCCGATGAGAAGGTCATTGTCGCGGCAGCACGCCGCATAATCACGGATCACGCAAGCCGGGGCGTCGCTTGTTACCGGGAAGACGACCGCGCTGTATCCCAGCTCCTTCACATGGGTCAGCCACTCCTTCGGGCTGCTGCAGGGCTTCATGACGGAACCGCCGAGCCGCATTGAATTCACTCCTTACCAGTTGAAATTGGCCAGCCGTACGCAGCTGGGGTCGATATGCCGGACGTCCGGCGATGCCGTCATGGCCATGGTATACTTCAGATCATTGGTGATGCTCTGGATGACCTCGCGCACACCGTCGGGGCCCTTCTCCTTCAGCGGCGGCATCAACGGACGGCCAACGCAGCAGCCTGTTGCGCCAAGGGCGAGCGCCTTGAATACATCCAGACCGCTCTGAATGGCGCAGTCCACAAACAGCGCCGCCTGGCCCTGGGTTTCCTCGGCAATCTCCGGCAGTACCATCAGCGGCGGCACTGCGCAATCCAGTCGGCCGTTGTGATGGCTGATCACCATGCCCTTCACACCGCAGTCCAGGCATTTACGGGCCTCTACGCGGGAAAGTACGCCCTTGATGACAAAGGGCAGCGCAGTGCCGGACACCAGCTCTGCCAGTTCTCTGGAGGACAGGGGATACATCGCACGGCCTTCAATCGCGTCATAGCCGTGTCTGCGGTCGAAGGCGTGGTCGGTGTCGATGCCTACCGCCAGCGCGCCGTGCTCTTCTGCATGGCGGATCTTCGCCCGGATCAGCTCGCGATCCCCGTAGGGCTTGATGATCTTGATGACCGACGCGCCGGAAGCAATCATGCGCTCCAGCTCAGCCCGGGGGCCCATGCCGCTGAAGACGAGAGCGTTTGCAGAGGCTGCACCCTTTGCCATGGCTGCCATGCCGTCCGGATATGTGCCGGACAGATGAGAAAGTGCCGCTGTTGCCACCGGGGTGGAGAAGGTCTTGCCGAAAACGGTCATTTCTGTAGAGGGTTCCACTGCATCCAGGTGCCGCATCTCCACCAGCAGGGAATCAATATACGCGCGGGTAATGTGGTCGGATACCTGTGACTTGCGCTCATAAGGCATAACCGGTTCCTCCTGTTCGGTTTTTGCGATATTCACTGATGCCAGTATAACATATTAAAAAGGAGAAGGCAACTGCCTTCCCCTGAATATACAGGCAACTCATGGGCTGATGGCATGCCGTCACGCCTTTTTCCACAGCCACAGGGCGTATCCGCCGGAAATGACCATAAGCAGCACCGCGGAGCATGTCTGCACAAGCACGGGCGTTGCCTGGCCGAACACGACCGCTACCAGCGCTGTGAAGGGTCCCTGCCCCAGTGAGAATACGCTGCTGCCGTTGACAAACATATGGCTCAGGATGCAGGGCCACAGGCTGCCGCCCTTGTACACAATGATCGTATACAGGAAGCCGATGACGATGGCGTAGCTAATCTGCAGCAGAACGCCGACGGTATCCTCCGTGTTGGCAAGATTCACAATATGTCCCGCGCCGAAGGTTACGGAGGAGACGATGATTGCGCTGCGCAGATTGTTCTTTGCCATGCCGCGGAACAGGAAGCCACGGAAGATGATCTCCTCCACATACCCTGCGATGGCCTTGTTTCCCATCATCAGCAGAGATACGGCCAGCGGCGCTGTCAGACCAAGACCATTGGAGAGATTCGTGCAGGACATCACAATCAGCGGGATAAACCAAAGGAAGGCCTTTCGACTTCCCTTGAAGCGGCAAAGACCGAACTTCTCTGTCAGACCGTTCTTCAGGATCCATGCTGTCGCTGCGGCTGCAAGAGCCGTTGCGCAGATCACGGGCACGATCAGCTGGACAGCAGTCTTGCTTGCCAGATCGTCAAAGCCGCCGCAAAACTGCAGCGCGATGTTCATCACCACCACGTACAGCGCGATCCAAACCAGAGAAAACGTGACCTCGTCCTTTTCGTAAAGCCTTTTCATTGCTGCGATTCCTCCATCTTCATTGCGCCGATCATCCCATTGAAGGCCATTTCCAGCATGGGAATGATTTCGGCTTCGTCATACTCCATCGTATTGTTTGCCAGCAGGGACGCACAGCCATGTACCAGCATGCACAGGGTCTTGAACACCATTTTCGCCTGTGCCAGTGTCAGCTCCGTCTCCTGCTGGAATACTTGCAGTATGGGAAGAAGCTGCGGCGTGTCAGTCAGTGCTGTGAGGTTCTGGCCCTGGAAGCTGTCCGACTGGCACAAAAGCCGGAACAGCGGCTTTTCCTCCGCGGCGAACCGGATATAGTTCAGTCCCAGGGCGGTCATAGGGTTCTGATCCTGCGGCAGCTGCATCAGGTATTCCGTCTGATATTCGTCCGCCATGCGGTACACCTCTCGGCGGATGTCTTCGATATGGTCGAAGTGATAGAGCACCGGCTGAGTAGAGCAGCCGAGACGCTCGCTGATGGTGCGGGCGTTGATCTGCTCCGCGCCCTGCTCGCGGGCGATGGCATAGGCTGCGGCAAGGATCATTTCTCTGGTGATGCGGGGTTTGGGCGGCATCCAGACATCTCCTTTTATAATGAATGTTATATTACGTAGATTATAATACGATTGAATTCAAGTTTTGTCAAGGATGTGATGGAATGAATGAGGCATACTTGAATTTGTTTTTGTGGATATGCATCTTCTTCCATGCAGGATTGATTTGCAGCAGAGAGCCGCTTTCGCGCGTCGAAAGCGGCGCAAAGCCGCCGGGGGGAAGCAAAAAAGTGCTTCCCCCCGGCCCCCTCCGTCCTCTTGGGAGCTGGTCGCGCGGCTGCAAAGCAGGGCGGCTCCGGTTCGAGTTATTATGTAGAGGAAGGTTTACCCCTCCTCGTCATGAGTCGCGGGAAATACAAGTAATTCAAGCAGTTATGGCTTGAAGGGAAACCTTCAAGTACATCTGAACTACATCGGACAATTTCCTATCCCGACGGAAGGAATGGAGAATGAAAATGAATAACGGCCCAACACCCAACAGGCAGCACATGAGGCAACTCGGTGCTGCTTCTTCTTTTTCGGCCATCCCACGGCACAAGGCCGCGTGCTGGCTACGCTCGGCAAATGCAAGCATTTGCTCTCGCTACTCGGGGCTGAAGCCCCTCCCTCAATTTGCTTATTCCAGGAGGAACAATG
>JAFTWV010000091.1 GCA_017465155.1 Clostridia bacterium | reverse complement strand
GGCGAAACGCCGCCGGGGGGAAGCAAAAAGGTGCTTCCCCCCCGGCCCCCCTCCGTCCTCTTGGAAGTTGGTCGCGCGGCTGCAAAGCGGGGCGGCTCCGGTTGCAGAGGATTGCCTGAATTTCCGCTTGCGGCGGAAGCAATCCTCTGCAAAGTCGCCGCATGGCTCCTTTGCGGGTTGAGCGGCAGCCGCACCGGCTTGGAGGAACGCATGCGGTGCATGGAATGCGGAAGCGCCGTTCACGCATCATACTGATAAATTCCAATTTACCGCTTCATTGAAAAACGGGTCAAGTGATGAATCCCTTACAGGATTCAGGGACATTCTGTGAAACGACGAGAAATGTTCATGCGTCCCCTGGCCGTCGCAGACCTTCGTTTTCCTAATTTCCGTGAAGAACACATAAACAGCAGGCCCGGAGCCACCCGATACTGGATGTGGCTCCGGGCCTGTTTTGATGCGGTCATCGGCGGCAGGGCAAGGCTTGTCCGGTTCAAGGGTGCGCCGCTGCATAAGCAAGGAACGCTTCCGTCTTTGACCAGTACTGAATGCCCCAGCGCTCGAAGCTCCATTCCTCCATGTAGGCGTTGCACTCGTAGTCAACGTAGTACAGCAGACCGTCCTGCAGGACGAAGTTCGTGGGAAAATAGTCGATGTTCAAGCCGGCGGCGCGGGCCTGAGCGGCCATGTCGTGGCCCTGCTGCATCAGCTCCTGCGGCAGCGCATCATGCAGCACAAGGTCGTAGACTGTCGGGCCGTCAATGTAAGCCTTGAGGATGCGTTCCTGCTGAACATCAACATCCAGCAGCTCCGGAACACGGATTCCGGCAGACCGCAGGCGGAGATAATCGGTTTGTTCAGCTTCAAGTTTGTTGCCGAAGGTGTAGTAATCACAGGGCTCGTGATGAATCTGCTTGATGACGAAGCGCTGCTCAGCATTGCCGACAAGATAGGAATATCCGCCCTTGCCCCGGCCGAGCAGCCGCTGTACCGGATAAGTGCTGTTGTTGACGGTCATAACGTCCATGCTTACAGCTCCTTCATCATGATCAGCTCGTAGGCTTCATCCGGCAGCAGGAAGCCGCCGATATCGCGGTACCCGAGACGGCGGTAGAAATGCTGCGCACCCTCGTTGGCCTGCGTGGAGGTCATGACAGCGGTATGGCCTGCGCTGCGCATGGCCTGCTCCCAGTGGGCAACCAGTGCGCGGCCATGCCCCTGCAGCCGGTGGCTGTCCAGCAGATAGAGCAGGTTCATGAAGGGCGTGTTGTCCCAGAACATACCCCAGCGGAGCCAGCCGACGGGCTTGCCATCCACATCCATGATGAGGACACGTTGCAAATGAATGATGCTGTCCAGCTCGGGCAGGGGGATGTGCCGGTCGTGTTCGGAGAGAAAGGACAAATCAGCAGGGCAGGCAGTGCGGATGATCACGTCCATGGAGTACCTCCTTTGCGTCAGGGGGAGACAGAGGTGCATTGCGCGGCGTCAATCAGGCCAGCGCGTTTCTTCCGGCAGCTCGGTGTAGGTGAAGTGCAGCACATCCCCGTGGCCTGAGAGAATGTGACGGGCAACCTCTGGCGGATAGACGGTCAGACTGTGCAGCTCCTTCAGCGGCACCCACTGGTACTGCAGGTGATACCGTGCGTTGCCTGCCTCGTCCCAGCCGAAGAAGGTATCGCCGGGCGGAAGCTGCTGCACGTCCACAGCAGTCATGAAGTACAATCCGATTTGATGACAGTGGCGCGGACTGCCGTCAGGACAAAAGCCCCAGTCGATGTATACCTCGCCCACGGCAATGAGGTCGCCGATGACCGCGTCTGCATGAAGCTCCTCGCGGATTTCGCGAAGCAAAGTATCCCTTGCTGTTTCGCCGAAGGCTACATGCCCGCCGATGAAGGCGTATTCATTCGTTCCGACCGGGCATTGCAGCAGTACGCGTCCCTCATGTACAGGGATGGCGCTGATGCGGTAGGAGAATCGTGCGTTTCCGTGGTCAAAGAGAATATCGCGGGACATGGGGAACCTCCTTATCAATCGGGGGCCTGGACACTTTCCAGCCAGATGCGCTGCTGAAAGCCTCCGCGGTTGGCGGCTTTATCCCGGCGCAGGGCTTCGACCTCGCTGAAATCGTGCCCGCGCGCGGCGGTCACGGCCATCATGACCTCCAGCAGGTCGGCCAGCTCCTCCAGGGAGTGGTCGGCCTGATACTCGGACAGCTCCTCATTCAGCTTTGCGTCGAGGGCGGTGATGTATTCCTCCTGGGAGAGCGTGCGGATGGTGCAGCTTTTGCCCGAGGCTTCGATGATTTCAGGGATGAGGTCGCGCACCAGCTTCCCGTGGACGATGCGGCTCATTCGGCGTTTCCTCCGTTCAGGGCGGCGTTCTGGATGGCCAGCAGCAGCTCGCGTTCGCCGATAATCTCCTGCGGATTCGGGTGCTTGCGGGCTGCAGCCTCAAAGTCGGCGAGGAGAGCATCTGCTTTGTCTGCGTCGCGGTCCCTGAGCAGCGCGATGGCATACTGGGTACGCAGCATGGAGGGATAGGTCTTCATAGCCTTCATGAGCTGCTGGTTCTCCTTGCTGGACAGGCTCTCGGTGAGATCGTCCGGACGGCCCGCAATCAGCTCGCACACGGCGCCGTCGCAGCCCATGGTCATCCGGTACAGCCCGACGAGACCCTTTTCGCGGGCCAGCAGCGTGCGGATGGCGGCCTCGGCAGCGGTAAAGTCCAGCATGTCCATCAGACGCGAGGTGTTCATCACTGCGATGGCAGAGACGATGGGGTTTTCCATGGCTTCCTCCGGGTAGGCGGCAAACCATGCATCGGGCATGTCCTTCAGGCGCTTGCCCCGGGTGATCTCGGCGGCGATGGTCATCTGCACCCAGAAGGCGCGGCGGGCATGCACGTCCTTGCGGATGCACAGCAGGTTCTTGCCGTCGTTCTGAATGGCCGCAACGGGGATGGGCAGGCCATTTGTCAGCGCGAAAAACACGCCCACCAGCGTCAGCTCCAGCAGGAACAGGAACAATAGCGGAAACTGCGGCGTGATCAGCGCCAGCAGCAGGCAGACGGCAGAGACGACCAGATTCATGATCACGCCGCCCAGGTTGTACAGTGTGAAGGGGAAGCGGCCTTCGTCGTAATCCGGCGGCGACATCAGACACTGCCCGCCGGCACCGGCAATCTGCATCCTGCCGCAGTGCAGCTTGCCGTCAGGACCCTTCTGCCAGATGAAGCCCAGCACGTTGAAGGACACGAACTGGTAGCCCGAAAGCAGGCCGAAGACGAGATGTCCTGCTTCATGGAGGATGATCTGCACAAAGAAGGCTGCGATGAGCAGCGCCAGCGCGCCCATCAGGTAGGCAAAGGCGAGCGCATCGTTGCCGCCGGCAGCAGTATCGGTGAAGCTGCCCAGCATCCACCCCAGCCCGCCGCAGACGATGAGATAGGCCGCAGCGCCGAGGATAATCAGCGGGAGCTTTTTGAAATCGAAGGGCTTTTTTTGTTTCTTATTGGACATGGGGCGCCTCTCTTTCTGTAAGAAGGAATGAATCGAATCCGGAGTGAAGAGAACAGATGCATACCGGCCCGGGGAGTTTACCGGCAAAGCGGGTTGCTGACGCCTGCAGAAACGTCCGGGAGCATTGCATTTGTATACAGCCATTATACGCGAACTTGTGCGCGCTGTCAAAGTATGCTATGATGGGAACATCAAATATACAGGAGGCTGCATATGACTGAGTACGAGAAGCTCCATTCCGGAGATATCTACAATCCCGGCGACGAAGCGATCTTCCGCGAACAGCTGCAATGTCTGGAACGTCAGTATGATTACAATGCCACCCGTCCTCATGAGCTGGAAAGGCGGGGCGCAATGCTGCGGGAGATGTTCGCCGAGGTAGGCGAGAACTGCTATATCGAGCCGCCGCTGCACTCCAACTGGGGCGGCCATCACACCCATCTGGGCAAGGGCGTGTATGCCAATTTCAACCTGACGCTCGTGGACGACACGCACATCTACATCGGCGATTACACCATGCTGGGACCGAACGTTGTGCTGGCGACCGGCGGTCATCCTATCCTCCCGGAGCTGCGGGAGCGCGGCATGCAGTACAACATGCCCATCCGCATCGGCCGCAACTGCTGGCTGGGGGCGGGGGTCATCGTGCTGCCGGGCGTGACCATTGGAGATAACTCTGTCATCGGCGCAGGGAGCGTCGTGACGCGGGATATCCCGGCGAACGTGGTCGCCGTGGGCAACCCCTGCCGGGTGCTGCGGCCCATCGGGGATAAGGACCGTCGGACGTACTTCCGCGGGCGGGCCATCGACCCTGCCATTTTCGGGGAGGAATGAGCCGTGCCCAGAGCTGTTCTGTTTGACCTTGACGGTGTGCTGACCACGGATAAGACCGGTTCGCAGTCGACCCTGCGCTCCCTTGCGGATCATACCGGGCTGCCGGAGGAGACGCTGCGCACGGCCTACTGCCGCCACAACCGGGCGCTGCTGAACGGCAGCACGACCCATGCGGCCATCTGGCCGGAGCTGTGTGCCGAGGCGGGGCAGGAGATCGACCTCGCGCTGCTGCACACGGCCTTTATCGAGACCCCGATGGACGGCGGCATGCTGGCGATCGCGCGGGAGATGAAGGCACAGGGTTGCCGGATCGCCCTCGTGACGGACAACAAGGCCGACCGCGTGCACGCCATATTAAAGCACCATGGCTTGCATGACCTGTTCGACGCAGTGGCGATCTCCGCCGAGGTCGGCAGCGGCAAGGGGGAGCGCGCGATCTTCGACGCTGCGCTGATAAGGCTGGGTGTGACGGCGGAGGACTGCGTCTTCATCGACAACACAGCCCAGAACCTCGCTGTCCCGCAGGCGATGGGCATGCAGACCATCCTCTTTGACGATGAAACGCGGGATGTGGAGGGCTTGCGGAGGATCATCGGTTTCTGAATGGCATATTCTCGTATCAATCCATACAGCAAGGGCGGAGCTGTCAACGCGGCAGCTTCGCCCTTTGTGATGCACTTGTTTCAGAAGCCCAGCATATCCAACAGGTTCGTCAGGTTGAAACCGTCTGTGTCCAGACCGTGCTGCATCACCGTGCCCAGCAGCGTGTCCCCCTTATACAGCTGACACGTGCCGTCTTCCATCTGCAGGTGCAGCACGTCTGCGTCACTGTCAAGGAGGCTGGTATACAGCTCCCTCCCCGCGCGGCTGACCGGGTCGTAGAAGGCGGCGATGTTGCGGTACATGCCCGAGCCCGACCCGAACACGCAGACCAGCTCCTCTGTGCCATCGCTGTTCAGGTCGGTCAGGATGGCCTCCTCAATGGTGAAGATGGCGTAAGAGGTGCCGATGCTGTCATTGATCAGGTGCGCCTGCCCGTCCTTCCAGAGGAAGACCATGTTGTTGAAGGTGACCTCATACAGGCGGCCGTAGGCGGGATTACCAGTGAGGTAGGTGCGTTCGCAGATGCTCCCGACGGGGTCGCTGAGGTCGTGATCGGGGTACATCCCGCGGTAGACGGCGGCGAAGGCTTCGAGGCTCGCAACGCGCTCGCCGTCGTACTCGACGATGGCATGACCGTCTGGATGGAGAGCTGCCTTGTAGACGCCGTCCGTGTAGGTGTCGCTGTCGTATATGACATCGCCCACGACCGTCTCCACCGCGTAGGTCAGGGCGGGATCGGAGGTCTCCATCTGCGTGATCTGTGCAGTGCACAGCAGCAGGTCGCTGTACCCGGGCAGAGGCGTGTAACCGGAATTGGTGAGGTGCAGACTGGGCGCGACGATCACAAGGCTGCCCTCCGCGGTCAGCAGGGGCGTGATCTCGCCGGTCTGCAGGTCGAGGCAGCGCACGGCTGTTTCGTCGTCGCGCTGCTGCGTATAGAGCAGCCCTTTGTCGACCTGCCAGTGGGAGATGAACCGCAGGGAGACCGGGTGGATGCTGGTCACGCGGCAGCCCGGGTCGGTCATGCGGAAGACGCTCTCGCCTTTCATGACCCATGCCGTGCCGTCAGGTGTGGCGTACACCGCTGTCGAGGACAGGCCGTATTGCAGGAAGGTATATTCCGGCGTGATGCAGCGCACTGTGTCCGCGTCCGCCTCCGGGCAGAGGCGCAGAAAGTCTGCCGACACGTCCTCGCTGCTCTGGGTCAGCAGGGTCATGTCGCTCAGGTCGAGAATATGGACGGACGCCTCCTCTGCGCCGGCGCAGGGCAGCAGGCAAAGCATCAGCAGGGCGAGCAGCAGCTTCATCATGATCGCAGCCTCCTTGGTATCCTGCGGATATTGTAAGTGCGCCAGCCCGCCGATGTCAAGGAGCAGCAGGTAATTTTTACAAGCGAAAAGCGCCGCCCCGCAGCAAGCGGAACGGCGCAGAGGATCAGTTGAAATTGAGGTACTTTTCTTTGGGTGCGGGTGCGGGCTCAGTGCGTACCTCGGTGAGCATCAGCATGCTTTCGCCCTGAGAGGTCACGCGCTTGCAGGAGGCGGTGAGCTTGATGTACCCCTTGCTTCCGGGCTTCTGCAGGCCCTGTGTGATCCAGCCGATGGGGGCGATGTCGTCCGCGCAGCAGGTCATGGCCATGCGGCCGAACATATAGTAGCCCTTGGGCAGGGACTTGTCGGAGAAGCACTGACCGACCATGCGGATGGTCTTGCGGTCATACCTTTCGGGGTGATCCATGGAGTCGAGATAGAAGATCGGGATATTCTCATCGCTGATGTCGATGACGCCGGCCTTCATGTCGTAGGGCAGGTCTTCGTCGGCTACGCCGTCCTCGCTGGTGCCATCGGTATTCTCGAAGATCACGTTCACGCGGGCGTTGACGGCCTTCACCTGCCGCCGCCACGGGCTCTTGTTGGCCTTGGGGTCGCAGCGGTTGAACAGCACCAGATCGCTGACCTTCATCGGATCGGTCATAATCTGCCGCATGTTGGTGAAATAGTTGTCGAAGGTGGTTGCGTCGACGGTGGTGAGAATCTGCACGACCTCCCACTTGCGGGGCAGCATGCAGGAGCCCAGACGCTCAATGGTCCAGACGCTGTTGTATTCGATGATGACGCGTTCGGGCTTGTACGTCTCGTTCAGCTCGGCCATCTTCTTGCTGGTGATTTCGTCTGCGCTGTCGAGGGTGACGATGGTGGTGTCCCCCTTGGCCAGAGCGTCCACGTCATACTCTTCGATGCCCTCCTCGCAGCAGATGATCAGCGTCTTCTGACCGCGGGAGAAGTCTTCATCCTGCAGCATGGAGTTGATCAGCGAGGTTTTGCCGCTCTCAAGGAAGCCGGTGATGAGATAGACGGCGATGAATTCCTGGTTGCTCATACGGTCCACAGCTCCTTGAGTGCCTTCTCGTCGATGTGTGCGCCAATGACGCAGATGCGGCCGGTGTAATCAGCGCTGCCCGGACGGAACTGGGGCTCGCCGGGCACATAGTCAAACTGGAACCAGCTGCCGGAGCCGTCCTGCAGGATACCCTTGGCGCGCAGCACCTGACCATACGCCTCTTCATCGGAGAGCTTCGCCAGCATTGCTGCAACATCCGATTGCTCGAAGCGCTTGGCCGTTTCCCAGCCCACGGAGACGAACACTTCGTCTGCATGGTGGTGGTGATGGTGGTGGTCATGATCGTGACAGCCGCAGGTGCAGTGCTCGTCATGCTCATGGTGGTGCTCGTGATGGTGGTGCTCATGGTCGTGCTCGTGGCAGTCGCAGTCGCCATCGTGGTGATGGTGGTGCTCATGGTCATGCTCATGGCAGTCGCAGTCGCCATCGTGGTGATGGTGGTGCTCGTGGTCATGCTCATGGCAGTCGCAGTCGCCATCGTGGTGATGGTGGTGCTCATGGTCGTGCTCGTGGCAGTCGCAGTCGCCATCGTGGTGATGGTGGTGCTCATGGTCATGCTCATGGCAGCCGCAGGTGCAATGATCGTCGTGCTCATGATGATGGTCATGCAGTTCGACGTGCAGCTCGATGGGACGGCCGGATTCAACGACCTCCAGCATCACGTCGGCCTCGAGATCATCCCACGGGGTGGTGACGACACGTACGCCGGGATGCGCCTCTTCGATGAGGACGCGGCTCTTCTCGATGCGGTCGGCGCTGAGCATCTGGGTGCGGCTGAAGATGACGGTATCGGCAGTCTTGACCTGATCAAGGAAGAACTCGCCGAAGTTCTTCATATGCATGCGGCACTTGCCTGCATCCACAACCGTCGCGCAGCCGCCGATTTCCATTTCGGGATGCTTGTCGCGGCACTTTTCCACTGCGGTGACGATCTCGCTCAGCTTGCCCACGCCGGAGGGCTCGATAATCAGACGGTCGGGCTGGTACTTGTCGATCAGCTCGTCCACAGCCTTCTGGAAATCGCCCACAAGGGTGCAGCAGATGCAGCCGGAGTTCAGCTCGTCCACGATGACGCCGGTGTCCTTCATGAAGGAGCCGTCCACGCCCACGTCGCCGTATTCATTCTCCAGCAGGATAATTTTTTCGCCCTTGATTTTGCCCTGCAGCAGCTTCTTGATGAGGGTTGTCTTGCCCGCGCCAAGGAAGCCGGAAATAATGTTGACCTTGACCATGCTCATATCTCCATTTCAATCATGTCGGTTGGTTAGGCGGGTCGAATTGCCCGCTCTTTTTATTATAGCACGCACGTCAAGAGGGAAGCAAGGAATATTTTGCCCCAGGAAAAACAGAAAGAAAACAGGAATTGCCTGTTGCATCCCCGGGCTTGCCGTGCTATAATGCAATAAACCGTTGAGACGGAGATCAAACCGGCGGCGCACGCACAGAGATTCGGGACGCCCCATACAGGGATGGCTGAAAGCCCGATCGCAGCGAACCGGCAAATGGACCGTCGAGGGCGCGCGGAAAGCTGGGACAAAAGCGGGAACAAAAAGCGTGATAGACGCATTCCTGCCCCCCTGGTGAGTATTGCGCGACGCTGAGCCAGCGTTATCAGGCTTGGGGTGTGTCGGCACTCTGATGAGGTGGGCGGACTTTTTCGTTCGTCAAACAAGGTGGTACCGCAGATGTATTTACCGCATCTGTCCTTGTAAGGGGACAGGTGCGTTTTTTGTACCCGTCCCGCAGCAATGGCTCCCACCGAACAGGAGCTTGCAATGGCTGCGTGCAGCAATGCCCGTCAGCCGGATGGTCGACCGCCGCATAGCCAGCGGCAGAAAGGACGGTTTCCATGAAGAAGTTTTTCGCGATGCTCCTGACTCTCGTACTGACTCTGACCTGCGCGTTTGCTGACGAACCTGTCAACGTGGCCATTATCCAGATGGCGGACAACGGCGCATTTACCGACATGCGCGAGGGCTTCATCGACCGTATGCGCGAGCTGGGCTACGATGAAAGCAAGATGACTTTCGACTATAAGAATGCGCTGGGCGATATGACCATGCTGGTCACCAACTGCGAGGCTGCGCTGGATGCGGATGTGGCCGTCACCATCGCGACCCCGCCGACGCAGGCTTTCAACAATCTGGACAGCGGCATCCCGCAGTTCTTCATCTCTGTGTCGAATCCCGTGGGCGCGGGCGTGATCACCGATATGGCGGCTCCGGACAAGAACGCCACCGGCACCTCCAACGCGATCCCCGTGAGCGAGATGTTCAAGCTGGCTGACCAGCTGACGCCCGGCTGCATGACTTTCGGACTGCTCTACTGCCAGAGCGAGATCAACTCCGTTACCACTGCTCAGCAAGCCAAGGAGTACATGGACGCCAACGGCCTTGCATACGTGGAGGCCATCGTGACCAACGTCAGTGAGGTGCAGATGGCGGTGGATACCCTGCTGGAGAGGGTCGATGCGATCTTCGTGCCCAACGATTCCGTGATCCAGACGGCCATGACCGTAGTTGCCGACAGCGCTGCTGAAATGGGTGTGCCGGTGTATGGCTCCTCTGCTGTGATGGTCGAGAGCGGCGCCTTCGCCACCATTTCCATCGCTGACCGTGACATCGGCGCCATCACCGCCGATATGCTGCATGCTTATCTGACCGGTACCCCCATCGAGGAAATCCCCGCCGTGGTGGTGGATGAGTTCACGATGGTCATCAACAAGGCTACCGCTGATATGCTGGGCGTGGAGCTGAGCGAAGAGGTCATGGCGACGGCTGTGATCGTGGAGTAAGCCATGAACGCTCAGGATTACCTCCGCGAGTATTACAGCAATTACGATGAGGACGGGCGGCTGATGACCCGTTATGGGCGCGTAGAATACGAGACCACGATGCGCTATATCCGCAAATATCTGCAGCCGGGCATGAAAATCATCGAGATCGGCGCGGGTACGGGCCGGTACAGCCACGCGCTGGCGCAGGCCGGGTGGTCGGTGGATGCACTTGAACTGGTGGCGCACAATATTGAGCAATTCAAGGCCCGTACGGCGGAGGGAGAGCCCGTCACCATCACGCAGGGCAATGCCTGCGACCTTTCTGCCTTCCCGGATGACACCTATGACATGGCGCTCCTGCTGGGCCCCATGTACCACCTCTTTACAGAGGAGGAAAAGCATGCGGCCCTGCGGGAGGCCATACGCGTGACGAAGCCCGGCGGCGTGATCTTCGCGGCCTACTGCATGGGAGACGCATCGATTCTGTCCTACGGCTTCATCCGCGGCAAGATCCACGAGATCATCGAGAAACAAATGCTGAACCCGGAAACCTTCGAAACCTTCTCCCATCCGTGGGATCTGTTCGAGCTGTACAGGAAAGAGGACATTGATGCACTGCGCAGCCGGTATCCCGTGACGCAGCTGCATTTCGTGGCCTCCGACGGCTATGCCAACCATATGCGCGATACTGTCAGCGCCATGGATGATGCAGCCTTCGATATTTACCTCCGTTACCATTTTGCGACCTGTGAGCGTCCCGATCTGATCGGCTACTCTCACCACACGCTCGACGTCTTCCGAAAGAACCCCATTCTCCATTCATCCTTTTCCCAAGGAGGCACCTCATGTCCCTGACCATGTTTCTCGGCGGCCTGCAGGAGGGCTTGTTCTATGCCCTGCTGGCAATGGGCGTTTACATCAGCTTCCGTATCCTGAACACCCCCGACCTGACCACTGAGGGCTCCTATACCCTGGGTGTAGCAGTGTCGGCGGTATTGACGGTGGCCGGGCATCCGGTGCTTGGACTGCTCTGCGCGTTCCTTGCAGGCGCGATGGCAGGCAGCGTTACAGGCATACTCCAGACGAAGGTAGGCATTCATCCTATCCTTGCCGGCATCCTCACCATGAGCGGACTGTATACTGTCAACACCGCCGTCATGGGCGGCAAGCCGGACGTGACCCTCACCAAAACGACCATCTTCAACAGGCTTTACGAGGCGTTTGACATCAACCTTGCGGCCTTCAACCGCGATCGTCAGGCCTTCACGATGGCCAAGGAGATCACCGTGCTGATTGTGGCTGCGGTGCTGGCGGGCGCTGTGCTGCTGCTGCTTGTCTGGTTCTTCCGTACGCACATTGGCCTGTGCATCCGCGCAACGGGCAACAACGAGGCTATGGTGCGTTCCTCCTCCATCAATGCAGGGGGCATGAAGATCCTCGGCCTTGCCATTGCCAATGGCTGCACGGGCCTTGCCGGCGGCGTGATGACGCAGTCCGGCGGCTTTGCGACCATCTCCAATGGCGCGGGTGTGCTGGTGGTGGGTCTTGCGTCGGTCATCATTGGCGAGGTTATTGTGGGAAAGCGCAGCGTAACGCTCGGATTCATCAGCGCGATCCTCGGTTCGGTGATGTATCAGTGCCTGATTCGTCTGGCGACGAGCATGAATGTGTTCCCCGCGTACTACCTGAAGCTGATCTCCGCCGTGATTGTGGCTGCTGCACTGGCACTGCCGGCAGTCAGGGAAAATCTGCAGCGCAGCCGGAAGGGAGGACGCCGTCATGCTTGAAATCAGGAATCTGTGCAAGACCTTTGCAAAAGGAACCGTCAACGAGCACGCGGCGCTCAGATCCGTGAGCCTGACGGTTGCGGACGATGACTTCATCACCATCCTGGGCTCCAATGGAGCGGGCAAGTCCACGCTCTTTGGCGCGATTGCCGGGACGTTTTATGCCGACGAGGGTGAGATCATCCTTGATGGCCGCGACATCTCCAATCTGCCGGAGCACAAGCGTGCCCGCGTGATTGGCACGCTGTTTCAGGATCCGATGAAGGGTACCGCCCCTGGCATGACCATTGAGGAGAATCTGTCGCTGGCATGCAATCAGTCCAGCCGTTTCCCGCTGGCCCGAGCGGTGCAGAAGCGCGATCTGGCGAAATTCCGGGAGAATCTGGCCCGGTTTGAGATGGGCCTTGAGGATCGGATGAAGATGAAGGTCGGCTTGCTTTCCGGCGGACAGAGGCAGGCGCTGACGCTGCTGATGGCGACGATTGCCAAGCCGCATTTGCTGCTGCTGGATGAGCACACGGCGGCGCTTGATCCTGCAACGGCAGAAAAGGTGATGGGCATCACGGTGAAGATCGTGAAGGAACAGCGCATCCCGACGATGATGATCACGCACAACATGGGGCAAGCACTGAGTGTCGGCAACCGGACGATCATGATGGACGCCGGACAGGTGATTCTGGACATCAGCGGTCAGGAGCGGCAGATGATGACGGTACCGAAGCTGATGACGATGTATTCCGGTGCCCGGGGCAAGGAGCTTGACAACGACCGCATGCTGCTCAGTCAATAAGCAAGGCGCAAAAAAAGGGGACAGGGAGGTGGCAGTCCACGGGAACAAGTATGCCATCCCTCTGGCCCTTTTTGCTTGTTTCTCAGGATAGAATAAAGAAGAAACACATACGCCAACCTGCAAAGAAAATCTCATCAAACAGTATTGATAGACACCACAACTTACTTCCCCCCCGGCGGCCCCTGCTGCAAATCAATTCTGCATGGAAGAAAATGTACATCCACAAAAACGACTCCCGATTTTCGCTTAAAGAATAAGAGCGCGCTTACTCACCATCCCTGTGGGTGGTAGCAAGTGCGCTCTTATACGTAATCTGACGATAAGTGATTGGATCAATTTACCCTTGAAAAATCACATGTCACTTTTTCGACATGCTGAGATTTCCTGACGGGAGAGCCCCCGGCGACTTATTTCCCTGTGCTGCCGAAGCCGCCCGTACGTTCCGCCAGTACCTCGTCCTCCTCTGCCGTACCGTATGGCAGGAAAACACCCTGACAGAAGCGCTCGCCCCGGCTGATCTGCAGCATGTGATCGCCGCCGTTGATGATTCGCACCATGATGTGCCCTTCGTTGGCGGTGTAGGCATAGTCGCTGTCGATGACGCCGACGGTGTTGGCCAGCAGCATCTGATGCTTGAAGCCAAGGCTGCTGCGGGGATAGAGCATCATCACCCAGTCCCTGTGCATTTCGCAGCGGACGCCAGTGGGAATGGTGACTGCCTTACCCGGCGCGAGGGCCACATCTGCCGTGCAGACGAAATCATAGCCCGCGCTGCCTGCGGTGGCCCGGCGGGGGAGGGGGATGTCCGTCAAGGGCAGTGCATCCGGCAGACACTGGTCAGCGGCATATTGGCCTGCTGATACGTGCAGGAATCGGGCGACAGTCATGCATGGGCCTCCTTCCATGCGGTGTATGCATCAGCCAGACGGGCCAGCTCCTCAAAGGTCAGCTTCTCACCGCGGATGCGCTCGTCCAGGCCGGCGGCGTTCATGAGTGCGACAGCTTCGGCGCGCTCCATGTGGAAGGCGGCGCACAGGCCGTTGGTCATGGTCTTGCGGCGCAGGGCAAAGCCGGCGGCTGCCACGCGGAAGAAGTCCTCCTCACAGCGGACATCCACAAGTGGCTTTTCGCGCCGGGGCAGGACGATAAAGGCACTGTCCACCTTCGGCGCAGGGGTGAAGCAGGCTGCCGGTACATCCATGGCGAGGTAAGGATCGCAGTAATACTGGCAGCGAACGGCCAGCATACCCCATGCGTCATCGCCGGGAGCGGCCAGCACCTTGTCGGCAACCTCCTTCTGTACCATGAGGGACATCTGCTTGATATCAAGCGGGGAGGTCAGCAGCATGGTCATCAGCGGCGTGGTGATGTAGTAGGGGATGTTTGCAACGACGCAGAGCGGCTTGCGGAGCTTTGCGGTGATCTCCGGCAGGTTGACCTGCATCACGTCGCCGTGAACGAGGGTGAAGTTATCGTATTCGGTCATGAAAGCGCCCAGCAGTGGGATAAGGCGGTCGTCCAGCTCCACGGACAGCACGTGATGCGCTGCCCGGCACAGATGCTTGGTCATGCTGCCTGCGCCGGGGCCGACCTCCAGCACGTCGTCCTCGGCTGTCACGCCGCTGGCTTCGACCAGTGCTGCAAGGAGATCCTCGTCATAAATGAAATTCTGGCCCAGACCCTGCTTGTAGCGCAGGGCGCTGTCACGGATACGTTCCTTGTTCTTGCTCATGTGTCCTCCTGTGTGGTGTCGGCAGGGGCACTGCCCCTGCACCCCGCCAGAGGGTCTTCGACCCTCTGGACTCCCGTTGCGCGATTGGGCTGAATGCCTTCGGTTGGGATTGCGCCCGCGTGCGGATGTGGCAGGGGTTAGTTTTGGCTTTCAGCGGCTTGAAGCTCCTGCAGGACGTCGGCCAGCGGGGTGAAGTCTTCTGTCTTTTCGGCGTCATCGCGCCAGTCCGGCGGAACTTCCTCTTCCGGGATGGGCTGGGGCGGGAGCCAGTCGTCGGTGGGGACGTCGTTCAGCGGGGCGTCGTGGATGGACAACTGCTGCTCCTTGAGTTTCCTGGGCGCTGTCCCCTTGGTAGGAGTCTCCTGCCGGCACTCCGGGGGCAAAATGACGGCCTTTTTCTTGCCCAGCTTATCCCGGATGAGGGAAAGCGCGTCATCCCATGTGAAGGGTGTGCAGGGCAGGGACAGGCGCATCCACCACCGTGGGGAATAAAGGAGGATCATCGTCTTTTCAGGCCAGAGCTGAACGCGCTGCACGTCCTTCCAGGCGATTTCCTTCTGGGCAATGAGGACGAAGGGCTCGTCTCCCATGTTGTCCATGAGACGCGGCGACTTCAGCCGCAGCAGCAGCTTGAGGGGCGTTGGATTGGGCAGGTACTGCTGCACATGCAGGCCTCGGCTGTCGAGGACACAGTCCAGCAGATCATCTCCCTGCAGGATGAAAACGAGCAGAAGCATTGGCAGCAGCATCAGCAGAAGCCCCAGCAGGCTGAACACAATACCGCCGCCCAGCAGCATCGCTACGCCGGTCAATCCGCTCATGATTGCCTCCAGCAGAATCGTCAGCAGCAGCGTCAGGCCCAGCACCGGCAGCACGATGCGCATCACGGCGTTCCAGCACATCCAGTCCCGTACGGGGGTATGATCCACGCACCATGCCAGACGGACGGTGTTTGCTGCCAGCTTGCCGCCGCAGTGGGGACAGCGCAGGCTGACAGGCACATCGCGGCTGCACTTTTTACAGTAGGATGTAAGCGGCAATGGAACACCTCCCGGAGATCACTTTTTGAACGATGCGCCGCATATTGCAAAAATCAGGGCTGTCACTTGCCGCTGAGGAACTTTGTCAGCGGATGACGATAGACTTCGATGGCCTTGACGGGGCACATTTCCTGACAGCAGTAGCAGCGGATGCACTTCTGATAGTCGTATTTGGCCTGCTTGCCCTTTCCGGCATGCACGGCCTTGCCCTCTACGGGGCAGGATTCTTCGCACACGCCGCAGCCGATGCATTTGTTGCGGTCTACCTTCGGGCGGTGCTGCAGGAAGGGCAGCAGCGGCATCAGCTTGAACAGCAGCCCCTTTTTCATCACGCCGCGGAACACATCGAAATCGGCGCGGCCGTATTGCTCCCGTACCTCGGAGAGGGTGAGGTCGCCCGAGGGAGTGCGGATGAGAATCTGCATTTCGTCCATCACGCCAAGACCCGCTGCCGCGCCGCTGACGCAGGTGGGAACGCTGGCCGGATCAAGATGAACCAGCGAGGCGAACACCGCGTCCAGCGCGACGGGATCGGCGGAAAACAGCAGCACGTTCATGGGCGTGGGCGTACCGGAGGTCGGGCCGTTTCCTTCCATGGCGACGATGCCGTCAAGGATATGCAGCCGCGGCGCGACGCAGAGATTCAGGTCGGCCAGCATGTCGGCGAAAACCTCGCTGTTGGGATAGGCGGCGTGTCCGGTGGCTTTGTTCACGCCGGTGATGCAGCCGTACTGGTTCTTGACTGCGCCGGTGATGCGCTCCAGCGCGTGGGTCTTCATCTTGCAGACGTTGATGTATGCGTCAGCCTCCTGCACGCCTTTGCACAGATAGAATGCCTTGGCAGTGCGCCCCTGCGGAAAGGCTACGATGCTGCCGGAATGAAAATCAGCCTTTTCCACGTTGTATTGCCGGGCAGCCTCTGCGATGCCGCAGGCTTCGGCGGCTTTGTCAGGCGTAGTGGTCGGATTGCCGGGGCTGTCGCCGTAGGAGAGGTGTGCGTATCCATCCTCCCGCAGGAGACGGCACACGGCGGAAAATACGGCGGGATGGGTTGTGACAGCCTTTTCCGGCTGTGCGCGGCCCAGGAGGTTCGGCTTAAGGAGCACCTTCTCGTCCTTTCGGGCGAATTGCGCCATGCCGCCCAGCAGCTGCACGCCTTCGCGGACGGCTGCATCCACACGGGCCTGTTCATAGGTATCAATGGGCACAAGAGCTACGACATGCCTGTCCATCGTGCGTCCTCCTTTGGATTGTCAGGTGTCTGCTCATTATATCACAGTTGACGGACGATTGCAATTTGCTTCCGCAGCTGCGTGCCCGGGGGAGCCGGTCATTCCTCCCCGACGGTAAAGGGGTGAAAGTCGCTGCGGATGAAATGCCCCCTGCTCCGGCCGCAGGTGCTGCAGTGTGCAGGTGCTTCGCTGCCGTAATGCAGATGTCCGCACGGAAGGCATAGCCAGCCCACCCGCGATGCATTGCGGAAAAGCGTACCGTCTGCCAGCGCTTTGGCGAACTGCAGGAAGCGCTGGGCATGGAGCTGCTCTGTCTCGGCAATGCGTGTGAAAGCCGTGGCGACACGGGGATAGCCTTCTTCCTCTGCGATGCGGGCGTAAGCGGGATAGAGCTTGTCCCACTCATCGTGTTCGCTCTGGATCACGGCACGCAGAATGTTCAGCGGTTCATCCGGCAGCATCACGGACGCGGCGGATTCCTCCTGAACGCGGCCGCCCAGGGCAGTCAGCAGTCCCCGGTAGATGGATGCATGCTCCTTCTCCTGCGCTGCGGTGAAGCGGAAGGCGTGGGCAATGACGTGCAGCTGTGCGTTTTCGCAGCGTTCGGCGGCGTCAAGGTACTGTCTGCGCGCCTGGGATTCACCGGCCCACGCGCTGATCAGGTTTTGGTGCGTCCGGCTCTGGATAAAGGGAATTTGTGCATGCTGGATGGTTGACATTGGGGGATACTCTCCTTATAATGTTGTTATCCCGCTGATATTGCCCCGGAAAGACGGCGATGATGCGTATTTTCCGCCCTTTTGGGCAGGAAAGATTTACATCAATGTCACAATCGGGGTTGAGATTGCGCGGGTTTTACGGTATAATAGAGTATGCCTCATGTGCAGAAATTATGGTCTTGCCGTGCTTATTTTGTCCGGCAGGCTTTGAGTAAAGGAGTCATGAGCCTTGAACGATCAGTATCGTCCTGCGGATCAGTCCGCGGAGAATCCGGCTGTATCTGCGAATGAAACGATTCAGGTGCCTGCGGTGCAGCCTGCCGAAACGAAGCGCCGCCGCCGTACGGACCGCAACCGCGATACCTATGATGCGGGCGAGTCTGCCGGTATTGCTGTGCCGTCTGCTCCGGAAGCACCGATGGCACCGGTCGCACCGGCTGCATCGGCTGCATCGGCGCAGGAGAAGCGCTCTGTGCTGGAGGATGTGAAGCCCTCTGAGACGGCTGCGCCTCTTGGCAGCGGAACGACGGTTGTGCCGCGGTTCCAAACGCGCTATAACCCCACTGTGCCTTCGCAGGGCGTGCCGCGCCCCTCGTCGCTGAATGTGCAGCCTGCCCGTCGTCCCGGGATGCAGCCGTCTGCGGGTACGGTTCGCCGTCCTGTGAACGCGGAGGGGTACACCCCCATCCAGCCTTTGGGCGCATCCCGCACATCTGAGCAGGAAACAACGAATGTAAACCGTCTGCGCCGTCCCGATGCGCAGGACGCTGCTCGCCGCATGCAGCCGCCCGTGACTGATGACAGGCAGTATGCGGATGAGGAGGAAAAGACCTCCGGCGGCCGCGGCCTGGTGATTGCGATCATCGCGCTGCTGGCGCTGGCGGCGGTCATTGTCGGCCTGATCTTGATCCCTGAGGATCATCCGGGTGTGCTGGGTCAGGTGAAGCGCGCGGTGACGGAACCCCTCAAGGGTCTCATCCCCGGCAGTGGCGACAGCAAGAACGATACCCCTGCCGAGGCGTCCGGCTTCACGGCTACGCTGGCGCAGGATACCGCTCCCTATAAGATCGTTTTCAACCTCGTGACCAGCAACGACGTGACGGCGGTGCGCGTGGTCGACGCGGCTGGCAGCGCCATGCCCACCACTACCACCCTGTCCTATCCCAGCAACGAGAGCACCATCGTGTGGGTGTTCGAAATGACCTTGGAAACCGGATATGAGGGCACTGTTCAGGCGCAGATCCAGGACGGTGAGGAATGGATCGATACCGGTCTGAAGCAGACGCTGACCATCGGTACGTCTGTGCCGCCGACGATCTCCAGCGTGCCCGTGAATACTGTCGTCGCGGCGACGGAGATTCCTGCTGCGACCGACGCCCTGCTGACCGCCGACTCCTCTGTGGAGCCGACGGTCAGCCCTGCTATGGAGGTAACTCAGGCTCCGGAAGCGACGGATGCGCCCACGGATGTGCCCGTGACGGACGAGCCTGTTCCGACGGCTGAACCCACCGCAGTGGTTACGGCAACGCCCACGCTGTCCATGACGGCAACGCCCACCATGGTGCCCACCGCCACGCCGACTGCAGTGCCGACGCCCGAACCCACTGAGGAGCCGACGCCTGAACCGACGCAGGAGCCGACGCCCGAACCCACCGTAACCCCCGTTGCTACCCCGAAGCTTGAGGCCAAGGCTGTGGAAAAGGCGGATCCCTCGCTGATCTCCACGACCGTGATCTACGAGGGTACCAAGGAAGTAGAAGCGTATGAGCGTGACCGGGTCATCAACATGCCCGCCGCTGATGATTATCTGAACCATGAGTTCGGCGTAACGACCTTCCGCGGCAACGCCTTCCGCCAGAATGCAGCCTTCGGCACGGTGACTGCGCCCACCAGCCTGTCTCTGGCATGGACCGCAGAGGCCGGCAGCGTGGCTGCCTCCAGCCGAACCTTCTACGGCATTGGCTGGACGGGTCAGCCCGTGATTGTCAAGTGGACGAAGGAAGTCCGTCAGGCGATGGAGATTGATGATGCGCGCAAGAACCAGACGGCGCTCAAGGAGGTCATCGTTGCCGGTCAGGATGGTAAGATTTACTTCCTTGACCTGAATGACGGAACGCCCACCCGCGAGGCGATCAACTTCGGCTTCCCCATGCGCGGTACGCCGACCCTGCATCCTCTGGGCTATCCGCTGATGACCGTGGGCCAGTACAGCCGCTTCCTGAAGGACAAGACCGGCGACATCGGCCTGCGCTACTATGATCTGCTGAACAGCAAGCAGCTGCGCCTGATCGACGGCCTGGACGGTAAGCTCGACCGCCAGTACAATGATGTGGGCGCCTTCGATACCTCCGCGCTGATCGACCGAAACAGCAATACCCTGATTGCCATCGGCACCAATGGCCTTCTCTACACTGAGGCGCTGGACATGGCGCTGTATCAGGGCGTGGACGGCGGTGTGGCGAAGTTTGAGTTCAAGGATCCTGAACAGGTGGTCATGATGAGCCACACCAAGAAGCAGTCGGATGACGACGCGGCTGTGGAATCCTCGCTGGCGATGTATGGCAGCTACGCCTTCTATGCAGATCTCGGCGGCGTGCTGCGCTGCGTGGACACCACCACCATGACCACGGCGTGGGCTGTTGATACCGGCGATGCGGTGAAGGCCGCCATCGCGCTTGATCTTGATGAGGCGAACGAGACCCTTTGGCTGTACGTAGCCAATGTCCTGACGGAAAAGAACAAGGGTGATGTGGTGATCCGCCGCTTTAATGCCATGACCGGCGAGCAGGACTGGACCTTTGCTGCCGAGGTGCAGAAGAAGAGCGGCAAAAAGGATTCCTACAACAAGGAAGTGACGGCCGGTGCCATGGCTTCTCCCGTCATCGGCCAGAACGGTCTGGGTGATCTGGTGTACTTCACGCTGAACAGCCTGACCAAGGACGGCAGCGGCGTGCTGACCGGCGATCACTCCAAGGCGCTTCCTGCTGTGACGGTGGCCATTCACAAGGGAACCGGCAAGGCTGTCTGGACAAAGACGCTGGACGCCTACTGCTACTCCTCTCCTGTGGCGGTGTATGACGAAACAGGCAAGGGCTGGCTGATTCAGGCCTGCTCCAATGGTACGCTGTATCTGCTGGACGGCCTGACCGGCGAAGAGGTTGCAACCCTGCAGCTCAACGGCACCATTGAAGCGTCCCCTGCGGTGTACGGCGACACGCTGGTGATCGGCACCACCGGCAAGGGCACCAGCTACATCTATGGTGTGAAGATCAAGTAAAACGGTTCTACACAGAAAGTCAGGGAATAAGCAGGGAAAGCAATGCTTGAAAAGCTGCAATTCCCGTCCCCTGCCGCATGCGTGCCGGAGATCTTCATTTCCCTGAATGTCCGGGAAGAGACAGTAAATCAGACAAGGCAACCGCCCGTCAGGAACTGCACAGGCAGCCCCGGCGGGCGGTTTGGATATGAAAGGGTGAAGCAGGAATGGTGATCGACCTGATGAATACGCCCGAAACGGCAATGCCGAATTTCAAGGGCGGCGAGGGAGTGGCCTATGCCCGCATGTTCTTCGACGGACAGAACCGCATGATGCTGGGCCGTCTCCCGGTGGGCAGCTCCATCGGGATGCATACCCACGAGACAAACAGTGAGATCATGCATGTGGTCAGCGGTGCTGCTCGCGTCATCATGGACGGAGCAGAGGAAATCATCTGTGCGGGTCAGACACATTACTGTCCCAAGGGCCATACGCACATGACCATGCCCTATGGGAATGAGGAGCTGGTGATCTTTTCGGTCGTACCTGAACAATGAACTGCCGCAGGGCTTCTCTCCGGCGCACAATGGAATGATAACAGGGCCTCCGGCTGCAGTGCTTTGCTGCGGCGGGAGGCCCGTTTCTGTCATACGCTCAGGGTGATGCTGGAGCCGCGCAGCGTTTTGGAAACGATGATCTGCTGATCAATGCGTTCCTCCAGATCGTGCACATGGGAGATGATGCCGATCAGCCGCTTACAGTCTGCAAGGTCAGAAAGCACCTGCAGGGCGTTGCGCAGGGCGTTCTCATCCAGCGTACCGAAGCCCTCGTCTATAAACATGGCGTCCATACGGATGGCGCCGCTTTGCTCCTGTACCACATCGGACAGGCCCAGAGCCAGGGCAAGGCTGGCAAGGAAGGATTCGCCGCCGGAGAGGGTCGATACGTCGCGCCACTGCCCCGTACCGCGGTCAAGCACGTCCAGATCAAGTCCGCTCTGATGGACGCGATCACGGGCTTCCTCTTTGCAGCGCAGGGAGAACATGCCGTCCGTCAACACGGTGAGCCGCTTGTTGGCGGCAGCGACGACCTGCTTGAAATAGTATTGCTGTACATAGGCCTCGAAGGTCATTTTGGCGCGTCTGCTTCCGCCGGATTTGCCAGCGCAGCAATCATAGAGGTCGCGGATGACGGCCCACGTTTCCTCCCGGCGCCTGCGGTAGCTTCGTGCGTCGCAGATTTCCTGGAGCGCGTCCTCATGCAGGGCCAGCTTCTTGGCCATGGCCTTTTCGGACTGCCCGGCAGCATTTCGCCGGGTGCTCAGACGTTCATATTCCTGTTCCATTGCGGTCAGGTCGGAGACTGCCTTTCCGTTCAGCTGGGTCTTCAGCCGTGCAATCTGATCAGACAAAGACTGCTTCTGTTCGCCGTAGCGGCGCAGCTGCAGATCCAGCTGGTTCATTTCCGGCTCCGACAACTTCGCCAGTTGATAGTCCTGCTCATCGGTGAAGCCGTTTTCTGCCAGAAGCGTCTGGTACCTGTTCAGCAGCGCAACGGCCTGACGGCGCAGGGCTTCCAGACGGTTTTGTCCCTGTGACACGGCCTCGCGGCTCTTCTCAAGCCTGATCTGCACGGCTTTGAGGGCTTCCTGCTTCTGTTCGATGGAGATACGCCATGCGCTGGATTGCGTCTTCATGGCGTCGATGCGCTTCAGCAGGCTGGATTCTGTCTCATTCTCGCTGACCTGCATGGCCTGCAGACGATCCTGCGCTGCTGCGATGGAGGCTTGCAGGGCGGACAGGGCGGCGTGGGCGTCGTTCAGCCGGCTTGCGGCCTGACGATGCTGCAGCTCAGCCTGGTCCATTGCTTCGCGGGTGACGGACGCTTCTGTCAGACGAGCAGGGCAGGGATGGGCCGTGGAGCCGCATACGGGGCAGGGCTGCCCATCCACCAGTGCAGAAGCCAGCAGGCCTGCCTGACTGCGGTAATAGCCATCCTTTGCGGCGGTATAGGCAGCGTCGGCTTTCTGGCTTTCCTCCAGCAGCGTGACCATGATGGTCTGCTGCCGCTTTTGCTTCTTTTGCTGAGCTTCCAGTACCCGGAGCACCGGGAGAATATCCTCCAGTTGCCGGGCGGAGGCCAGCATCCCGTCGGCCTCGGCAGCATGCGCCTGAGCATCATGCAGCTGCTTTTCTGCGGCCGGAAGCTGACTGATGGATACGGCCAGAGCAGCTTGAGCCTGTGCCAGCTCCTTCTCCTGCCGGGCCAATTCCTGTGCGTTGCTGCGTACCAGCGCTTCCTCGGAAACGATCGAAAGCGCCTTGCGTGCCTGCGCCAGCCGTGCGGAGTGATCATCCATCGTTCCCTGTGCAGCCAGCAGAGCAGCATAGGCATTTTCAGCCTTTCCGAGGGCGGCGAGGTCGCGGTTGACGGTCTTGGCCAGCTCCATCTCTGAAACGAGGCGGAGCATCTGCGCATCGGCGGCGGATCGCTCCTTTTCGGCTTGATCACGGTGCGTACGCTCTGTTTCGATCAAACGGGAGAGGCATTCTGCCAGCAGATCGGCATATTTGGGATCGGCGGCGTATTGAAGCAGAGCTTCGGTTTCTGAAAAATCCGGGTCAGGACTGATCTTACCAGCTGCGATGAGAATGCGCTGGTCCAGCGTCTCCCGTTCCCGGGTGCAGTCGGCGTTCATGTCCTGCAGCTTTTTTTGAATGGCCTCATAGACGGAGGTGTTGAACAGCTTCTGGAACAGCGCCTTCCGCTCGTCGGAGGAGGCGTTGAGAATCTTAAGGAAGTCGCCCTGCGCGATAATCACCGTCCGGGTGAACTGCGCCTGCGTCAGCCCCAGCAGCTCATGCACCTTTGCATTGACTTCGGTCAGGCCGAGGATCTCGTCCTGCGTATCCTCGTGAATCATGGATGCGCCGGCAGGCTGGGTGGTGGTCCCTTCCCCGGAGAGCTTGGGGCGGACATATTCCGGATTCCGGCGGATGGTCCAGGTTTCGCGTCTGTGGCGGAAGGTGAATTCGACGTAGGTTTCCGTGCGGGGGGCGGCATAATCGGATCGGAAGGATTTGCTTTTGCGGCGTTCTTTGCCGCCGGATGCCTCGCCGTACAGGGCGAAGCTGATGGCGTCGAAAATGGTAGTCTTGCCTGCACCGGTATCGCCTGCGATCAGGAAAATTCCGGTTTCGCCAAATGTGCGGAAATCAATTTCCGTCTGTCCCGCATAGGGGCCGAAGGCAGAGAGAGTCAGCTTAACGGGCTTCATGGGGCGTTTCCTCCAATTCCTGAATCACCTTGTTCAGGATCTTCATGTGCTTTTCACCTGGCTGCTGATCATTGTTCTGCAGGCGGTAAAAGTCGGAGAATAGCTCGGGGAGCGTCTTGCTCTCCACGCGCTCGGCAGCCTGAATGTCAATATCAAGCTTCGTGCGGGAGTTGATAACGGAGAACTTCAGCATATTCGGGAAATTGACGGACAGCGTGACCTTGGCGTCCGGCGGGACAAGCTCGTCATGTACCGTGATCCAGACATAATCCTCGGAATAGGGCAAGCTCGTGATTTCCTCCAGCATGCCGTCTACAAGACGCATGTCGCGCCGGGGCTGAAGCGGTACAGTGTGCAGCTGTATGCAGCCCTTTGCCTGCATGTCTACGATGGTGACGCTTTTTTTGTGCGTTACCTCGGAGAAAGAGTATTTCAGCGGTGACCCGGCATAGCGCAGGGTATCGCGGAGGATGCGCTGCGGCTTGTGGATGTGCCCCAGCGCCACATAATCGAAGGCGTCAAAGACGGATGCGCTGATATTGTCCAGCCCGCCCACACTGTGCTCCTCGGAATCGGAGGTTTCGCAGCCGGTGATGAATTGATGGCACAGGAGGATATTCCGTTTCTGCGGATCGATGTCAGCGGTTTGCAGCACGGCATCCACGGCGTCCTGGCAATTGCCGATCTTCACATCGGGCAGATGGCGCTTCACCTGCGCCGGACGAAGGAATGGCAGCATCCAGACAACAATTTCGCCTTCCTGATCCTTTAGAGATACGCTCTGCAAATGACCGTCGAAGGCCTGCGTCACATACACGCCTGCATCCTTGACGAGGGACGCAAAATAGGAAATGCGCAGCGCTGAGTCATGGTTGCCGCTGATGATGAACACCTTCATCCCGAGCGCTGAAAGCCGGGAGACGAAGCGGTCGAAGAGAGCCATGGCTTCGGCCTGAGGCGACGACCTCTGGTATACATCGCCCGCAATCAGCACGGCATCTGCCTGTTCAGCTTCTGCGATTGAGGCGATTTGCTCAAGGATTGCTTCCTGGTCGGCCAGCAGAGAGAGATCGTTGATCTGCTTGCCCAGATGCAGATCTGCAAGATGGAGAAATTTCATTTTTGTCACCTCGTGTAGGAATGCGGTCAGATGGATGCGCTGCATGCCCATCAGGGCTGAAGCTCCGATAGCCACTGCAGCACCAGCGTGCGATTCTGCTGGTCGCTTTCGATCTTGGCAATGGTTTCGCCAATTTGCGATCGGCCTACGGTACGTTCCGCCGGGTCGCCGGACAGGGCGCGTGAAGCATTGTAGGCCAGCCAGTCGATATGGTTGCGGCGGCTGTCGTAGTGAAGGGACAAGGCGCCGGGAAGCGCTGCGCCAGCGGAACAATAACCGCGGATGAAGCTCTTGAAGCGCGCTTCCTCCAGCGGCCAGCCGCCCCAGGAAACAGCGAGATCGAGCAGCTCCTGCACCGGATCCCCCCAGCCGAGACATTCCAGATCAATGATGCGGTAGTCGCGGCCCTGCCATAGGACGTTCTTTGCGTCCATGTCGTTGTGGCAGATGGTCTGCACCCGCGGGAGCTGCAGAGCGGCTGACTCTGCGGCAGCAGTGACGCGGACGAGCATGGGAATGGCAGAACGCAGTGCAAGACCGTCGGTATGGGCCTCCTCATCTGCGAGGAGTGCGTCAGCAAGGGCGTGCCAGTTGATGGGCTCCGGATGGTCCGGCTCTCCGGTGAGCTCCCGATGATCAATAGCGTGGATGGCTGACAGCATACAGCCCATTTGTTCGCAGTGGAGAGGCGTGATGCAATCCTCCGGCAGAACCTTTCCGTCAAAATAATCGAAGATGTATACATACTGCCCGTCGATGCAATGCAGCTTGCGGCCGTTGATCAGCCGGGCGGGGAGGAGATGGGACTGGCAAAGCGGCGACGCCTGCTCAAGGCGTGCCTCGAAGGTCTCTGCCTGATGGTAGTTTTCCAGTGCATCGGTGCGCTGCATGATCTCCGGATTCAGCAGCTTTATGGCATAATGGCCGCAGTCGGTGAGCAGGCTGTACATACGGTGGGTATAGCCGCCGTGCAGAGGAACAGGCGCAGAGAGCGGTGTGCCAAGGTGCAGGGATTCACAAATATGATGGAACAGCATGTCCTTTCCTCCGGTGTATCAGTTGTGAACATGATACCGCGGGCGGGTGGAGGATGTCAACTGAAAAGTCCGGTCCGGGGGAAGCATTGTTTTTGCTTCCCCCCGGCGGCTCCCTGCGCGAATTGATTCTGCATGGGAGAAAATGCATAGCCACCAAAACAACTTCCGGTTTTCAGCGTTCATTTGATCACTGCCAAACAAAACAGCAAGCCACACGATCCGGCGTGGCTTGCTGCTGTTTCGCCCAAATATCATACATTCTGGGGCTGGCGATGGGACTTTGTTCAGGGAGCAGGCGTGGCAGTCGCGCTGATTGGCTCGAGGAAGGAAACCATCACATAGCCTTCGATCACATCGGTCTTGACCTTGACCCATGCAGGATCTTCGCAGACCTCCAGCACGATGAGCTGCTGATGCTTGTATAGCCTGCGCAGAACCTCGCTGGCCTGAGAGGGCTCAAGGCGCAGGTTGAGGCTGCTGTCATCGTCGATGTTGGCGACCTTGGCAAGGTAAGCGCCCTGCGGAAGTTCTGCGGCGGTGACGGGCATCAGGGTGGGGCGCGGGGTGGGCGTGGCAGGAGGCGCGGGTGTTGCTGCCAGCACCATCGGGGCTGTAGGAAGTACCGGTGCGCCGGACTGTACGCGCATCAGCGTCATGCCGGGATAGTAGAACGACATGATCTCGTGGTACAGCTTTCCGTATTTCCCGGCCATCCATTGTGCGCCGCGCTGGCTCATGCCGACGCCGTGGCCGTAGCGGCGGGCCTGCAGGATGTAGTGCGTGTCATTTTCCGTCAGGGTCAGCATTTCGTTGTCCGAGCCGGAGATGGACAGGTTCAAGTCCCGGATAACCTCGGGGAAAATGTCGATGGTTACGGTTGCGGGTTCGGAAGCAGGCTGGAAGTCCGTCAGCATCCGAACAGGTTCGGGCGTGGTCGTGGGTTCGGGTGTGGAGGTCGGGATGGGGGTATGCGTGGGCTCGGGTGTTGCGAAGAAATAGTATTCCACGTCCGGGGTACCGGTAGGAGAGGGCACGGCAGATGCGGCGTCGACCACCCTGCGGCCTGACCATGCGAAGGTCAGCGTCAGCTCGGTCATATAGCGGCTGGGCTCCTCGAATTCCGGGCCGCCGAGAGACATGGCGCTGATGCTGTCGATGCGGAGGTTCTCAGCGTTTGCAACAAAACCCTGCTGTACCATGTCAGGCAGGATATAGGAGAAGAGGATGGATCTGAGGCTGTCGCTGACGGCGCCGTTCTTGGCGATCTTCGCCGTGCGGACAATGCTTTCAGGGTTTTCCAGATCATAAGGATCGTCGGTCATGGCGTAGTAGTTCCAATCGCCCCGGCCGCTCCAGACATTCTCGACCAGCTCTGTCTGTCCGCCGTTGGAAGCGCTGTAATAGCAGATGGCCAGATTGCCCTTGTAGGTGCCGACCACGCCGGCGGTTTCTCTTACTGCCCGGACTGCATTGGTGTAGTTGTAGTTTACGCCTTTGAACACCTGATCATTGGTGGTATCAACCACGTCATAATCACGGGCAGGGTCAATCTTGCTCAGCGCGTAGGTACGGGCGCAGACTGCCTGCGCCTTCAGTGCCTCCAGCGGGAAGCTTTCGCTCATTTCGTAGGGTACTACGCCGAGCAGGTAATCCTCTACGGAGAGCGTCAGGATCGGATGGAGCAGGCCATCTTTGACAGAGAGCGCCAGATGACCGGGATAGAGGTTGCCGTTTTCGTCAAAGCGGAGGCCGGTACGGGCGTTGTCGCCGCTTTCGTTGCGGATCAGGGTGATGCTGCTGCCCACATGCAGGCTCATACCCTGATAGAACAGGTACAACTCGCCTTCGCGGATGAGTACCGTAACCTTGCTGCCCTGCGGAAAAGCCATGGATACATCTTCACCCAGCGCAGCGGTATATACGCCATCCAGCACAAGATCGACCCGGTCCGTCAGATTCAGGCGGCGCAGCAGTACGCGGACGCTGGGGGCGGGCGATTCTCCGGGGGCAGCCGTTTCCGCCGGGGCGGACAGAGGCAGCAGTACAAGGCACAGCAGCAGGCAGAGTGCCCGCAGGATTCGTTTCATCGATACACAGCCTCCCTGAGGTTTGGTCGGGATCATGTTTCTCTCATCACAAAAACGGATGATAGCTACATTATCATCCGTATGGAAGATATTTATACGTCCTTTGACGCAGCCTCGTATTCACCGGGGGTCATACCGGTGTACTTCTTGAACACCTGGCAGAAATAGCTCTTGTTGGGATATCCGCAGCTGGCGCTGATTTCAGACAGGGACAGGCCGCTGTTATCAGACAGGAGGTACTGGGCCTTTTCCATGCGAGTGCGGGTGAGAAAGGTGGAGAAGTGCTGACCGGTCTTTTCGTGGAAAAGGCGGCAGAAATAAGCCGGGGTCAGCCCCAGCGACCGGCTAAGGTTCGCCTGAGAATAAGGCAGCGAGCAATCCTGCCGAATGGATTCGATCACCCGTTCGATGGGCGCGCTGTTCATTTTGGCCGGGCAGGAACGCAGGATTGGCTGCAGGGAAACAAGCCAGTTCAGCAAGGCTTCCCGGGGATGGCGCGCCATGTCACTCAGCCGAAGCCCTTCTGTCAGACGGCGCAGGGAAAGCTCTGCGTGCTGACTCCAGACAGCCTCGACGACCAGCGGAATAAAGCCGAAGCATACCCGGCTCAGCTCCGCTTCCGTCCGCAGCACGCGGGATACATATCCGCCCAGCGTTGCATATTGGCGGCGCTTGATGCTTGTCTGCAGCTGCTTGCGGTGGCTGTGGGCGCTGCTGCCGTCGATGGGCGAGACACGGTTCCACCAGTCGGAGATCTCCCGCATGGGCGCGAGATGCTCCAGCCATTGCGGAGCATGGGCGAATTCCTCTCCGATGAACATCGTGCCGTCCTGTTCAAGATTAACCGAAGCATGCTCCATCAGGGAGCGGGCGCACAGCCACAGGATTGTATCCCGATGCACCTTTGCAGGAAAACGGGTCAGTGCCAGCATGATGGTCATCACGTCGCCGTCTGCGGCGAAGCAGGCGGCGGCAGCACCGGCGGGGGACAGGGTGTCCTCCACGCCTTCCAGCAGAGCTTCGCGCTGATCATCCGTCAGGGGGACGTCCGCCTCCCAGCGGATCAGACGCCATGCATGCACGCCCGTCTCATCCAGTGGTGAAAACAGTGTATCGCCTGCCAGCAATGCTGCCATCGCCTGTGTCAGCGTGCTTTCGCGTTCAGTGAGCATTGTGCCCTCCACTATGTTCAGCATTGAATTATCACGAAAAAAGCGGCCGCGCCCATCCATCAAAATGGGCGTGCCGCATAAACCGGCTATCTTATATTGTAATCGAAACAGTGGAATTTGAAAAGGGAGTTTGTAAAATTTGTTGCAAATTGTCGGATGTGCACAATTATGCGGATGTCATTCCGTTGAAAAAAGATACATCTGTGGGATGAATATGACATCGGCCGATCTCCTGAAGGACGATGACACGCAGCGTTTTGCCGGCAGACTTCTTATCCATGCCCATGGCGGCAAGCAGATCAGCCTCGGGGATGGCGGGCAGCTGCATGGGCATGTTCAAGGCAGTCAGCAGCGCATCAAGCCGATCGGCGGTGCCGGGGGCGGTGATGCCGCGGGCTTCCGTCAGACGGGTAATGATATGCATGCCAAGACTGACAGCCTCGCCGTGGCGCAGCCCCTCATAGTGCTGGCAGGTTTCCACGGCATGAGCGATGGTATGGCCGAAATTCAGCGTCATGCGCAGCCCGGTATCCCGCTCGTCCTGCGCGACCACGTCGGCCTTGGCCTGCACGCAATGCTGCAGGATCGTTTCGATCCGGGTCATCAGTGCTTCGCGCCCGCCGGGAGCGCATTCCTCCAGCAGGGCGAAGAGCGCTGCGTCGTTGATGCAGCCATACTTGACCACCTCGCCCAGACCGTCGCGCCAGAATTCATCCGTCAGGGTGTTCAGCGTATCAGGGTCGATGAGCACAAGGTCGGGCTGATAAAAAGCGCCGACGAGGTTCTTGCCCTGCGGCAGATCGACAGCCACTTTACCGCCCACGGAGGAATCCACCTGAGCCAGCAGCGTGGTCGGAAGCTGCACAAAATGCACGCCGCGCAGGAAGGTTGCCGCTGCCAGACCGGTCAGATCGCCGATAACGCCGCCGCCAAGGGCGATCACCGCGTCCCTGCGGGTGATGCGCGCATGGCAGAGAAAATTGTACAGGTCAGAAAGGCGATTGAGGCACTTGGTCGTTTCGCCGTGCGGCAGGGTGATGGACTTCACAGTGAGTCCTGCTGATTGCAGGGAACGGACGGCCCGCCCGAGGTACAGGGGGGCGACGTTATCATCCGTCACCACAGCCACGGTGATATCCCCCAGCGCTTCACGTACATAGACGCCGAGGCTGTCCAGCAGACCTGCGCCGATGTGGATGGGGTAGGAACGCGTACCCAGCGGAACAATGATCTTTTCCATGACAGACTCCTGTTGAATTTGGAATTCTTAATGCACAATACTTCATTGAATCTGGTGGGACGGGCGTTGTCCGCACGCTATGTTCAGCGTTTGTATCAGAGCTCGCGGCCCACAGCCTTGGCAATATTCCGGATGTCTGCCATGACTTCGGCGAAAGCGTCGGGCTTGATGGACTGCGCGCCGTCGCACAGGGCATGGGCCGGATCGTTATGCACCTCGATCATCAGGCCGTCTGCGCCAACTGCGATGGCAGCACGGGCCAGAGGCCGTACCATCCAGTACTTACCTGTGGCGTGGCTGGGGTCAACAATGACAGGCAGATGGCTGAGCTTCTTGACGGCGCAGATGGCGGAAAGGTCGGTGGTGTTGCGAGTGTAGGTTTCAAATGTGCGGATGCCGCGTTCACACAGGATGATGTTTTCGTTGCCGCCAGCCATGATGTACTCGGCGGACATGAGCCACTCTTCGATGGTTGCGGAAAGGCCGCGCTTGAGGAGGATGGGCTTGTTCGTTTTGCCAAGACGCTTGAGCAGATCGAAGTTCTGCATGTTGCGCGCGCCGACCTGAATGCAGTCCACCTGATCCTCGAACTTGTCAATATCATAAGGCGACATCAGCTCGGTGACGATGGGCAGACCGGTGATCTCACGGGCGTGGCAGAGCAGATCAAGGCCGCGGTACTCCAGACCCTGGAAGGAGTAGGGGCTGGTACGGGGCTTGAACGCGCCGCCGCGCAGGATTGTCGCGCCGGAAGCCTTCACAGACCGTGCAACCTCCTCGATCTGCGCCTCGGATTCCACGGAGCAGGGGCCGGCCATAACAGCCAGCTTGCTGCCGCCGACGAACGTATCACCGACCTTCACCTCGGAGGGACCGGGATGGAACATGCGGTTCGCCTTTTTGAAGGGCTCGGCCACCTTCATGATGCGTTCCACGCAGCGCAGGGATTCAATCTGCGCCGGATCGATACGGCTCGTGTCGCCGATCAGGCCGAGGATTGTCAGGTCATTGCCGATCATGGGATTGACAGTGATGGAGCCCTTGCTGACGATTACATTGGTTACGTAGTCAATTTCCTGACGGGTGGTTCCCTGCTTCAAAACGATAATCATGGCTTGTGTTCCTCCTCAATATCAGTCATCTGGCATAAAAAAGCACGGAAGTCCGCAAAGGGAGCTTCCGCGCATCAATACCCATTCAACCACACGGGCATGCCATCAGCTTACTTCACGGTACGTCAATCTGCCCGGCAGCAAAAGCGGCCGGGTACGTAAACGCGAAGTAAGAGGTGTACAGCATGGCAGCATGTCCTCCTGATGTGATGGATTGATTATAGCCTTTGTATACAGCGGATGTCAAGGGGTGGGATTGTTCTTTCGGTGTTCTGTACAGCTGCTTGTGCTGCATCTCCCTGGATATTTCCCCTTGATCAGCAGTTGGGACGACGGATCTTTTCGTCCTTCATGATGTGTACGATTGTATCATTTGTGCCGCCCATGCCAACACAGACCAGCTCACCCAGATGCGCAATCAAACGGTCGAAGCTCTCGTCCAGAATGCCGTCCTGTGCGTGGATGCCGCCGCCCTCCATGGCCAGACATGCAGCTTCTACCGCCAGACCTGCGCTCAACGCGACCTTTGACGCGCAGCCCTCCTTCGCCCCGTCGCAGATCATACCGCTGACGGAACCAAGGATGTTGCGGGAAGCCTGCAGCATCTCCGGTTCGCCGCCGCCCATCAGGAATACCACGCCGATGGAAGCGCTCAGACCCGATGCCACACCGCATGCGCATACGCTGCTGAGCGGACCGATAAAGCCCTTGATGTACACATTGGCAAGGTTGGCTACGGCCAGCGCCCGCAGCAGCCGTTCCTCAGAGACATTGTAGGTGCGGGCGGCCGCATCGACGGTCAGGAAAAGGGTCAGGCCCTGATTGCCGCTGCCGGTGGCGGTCATGACGGGCAGAGGGATGCCATGCATACGGGCATAGCTTGCAGTGCCGGCCATCTTCTTGGCCTGCGCGTACAGACTGCCGTCCTGCAGGAGCATGTTGGGCAGCACACGGTGGGCAAGGCCTTCTTCCATGGCCCGGTAGTACACGACGCGGTTCATGTTCAGTGCATCGCGCAGGAAGGTCAGTTCCTCCAGCGGTACGGTGCGGGCAAATTCAATAAACTCACCAAGGGATCCGTCGTGAGCAGCCTCTGCAGCGTCGTCCTCGGCGGGGACGAAGGGGGAGAAGGGCATATGCTCGATGCAGGCAATGTGGTCATGCTCGCCGCTGGTGATGACGCGTACCACGTCGTCGGCAGTGGTGATGATCGTCTCGATATACAGCCCTTTGGCTTCGTCGGCGATTTCCACGGTGACGCGATCGCGAAGATGTTTAGCCTCGCTCAGCTGCTCCGGCTTGACGGTATGCAGTGCATTCATGCCGGCACGGGAATCGCCCGCTGTGATGCCAAGCGCTACGCACAGGTTGACGCCGCGTTCGTCGGCGCCAGGGATTCCCACGCCCATGGCATTCTTGAACAGATATGCGTCCAGCCTTGCGGTAACAGAGATAATCTCTCCCTGCACGTTTGCACGGGCAGTGGCGGCGTTCAGGGCAATGGCTGCGGGCTCGGTGCAGCCGGTGGAGGGGGCAAGCGCAGCCTTGATTCTGCGCAGGTAACAGGCATGATCCATCATCATTCGCTCCTGTGGTTCTCTTTTGATGTGGTGGCAGGCAGACGGATTCAGGCTGCGCGGGATACAGCGAGGATTGCGCTGCTCCACATACCGGGCTGCGCATCCATTCTGTTCGGCTGAAGCCTGATGCAACGATTTGGGTGAAAACCTGCTGTATCAATATTCTACCAAACAAGCGGCTGGTCTGTCAATTCCGACATGAAGCGACAGACGAACCTTTCTGTATAGGATGGGCGAATAACGTGAAGAATGGAGTTGACGAAGATTTACGAAAACGTTATAATAGAAGCGTTCGTCGAGAATCCGGCCTTCCGGCCATGCCATACAACCATCAACGAAAGGAACGAATCATCATGATCCGTCTGAACTGCGATTACCTTGAGGGCTGCCATCCGTCCATCCTGAAAAAGCTGACCGACACCAATTTGGAGCAGACGCCCGGCTATGGCACGGATCATTACTGTGCCGAGGCGGCTGATGCAATCCGCAAGGCGTTCTCCTGCCCGGAGAGTCATGTACACTTTCTTGTGGGCGGCACGCAGGCAAACATGACTGTGATTTCCGCGGCTCTTCGCCCCTATGAAGGCGTACTGTGCGCTGACAGCGGCCACATCAATGTCCATGAGACTGGCGCGATCGAGTCGACTGGTCACAAGTGTCTGGCGCTCCCGGCCAAGGACGGCCGCATCACTGCCTCGCAGGTTTCCGTTGCGACTGCCATGCAGGCGGATGACGAGCATACCGTCAAGCCGGGCATGGTGTACATCTCCATGTCTACCGAGACCGGAACGGTGTATAACTTGTCTCAGCTGAAGGATCTGTACTATACCTGCAAGCAGCTGGGTCTGTATCTGTTCATTGACGGCGCGCGTCTGGGCTATGGTCTGGCGGCTCCCACCGGCGATCTGACTGCTGCGGATGTGGCAAAGTACTGCGATGTGTTTACCGTGGGCGGCACGAAGATGGGCGCGCTCTTTGGCGAGGCGGTGGTGATCAACAACCCGGAGCTGAACGTGCGCTTCCGCTATATGATCAAGCAGAAGGGCGGCATGCTGGCCAAGGGCCGTCTGCTGGGCATCCAGTTCTCCGCGCTGATGGAAAACGGCCTGTACTTTGAGCTGGGCAAGAAGGCCGTAGATCAGGCGATGCGCATCCGCACGGCCCTGATGGAGGCAGGTTTTGCCTTCCACGTGGACAGCCCCACGAATCAGCTGTTCCCCATTTTTACCGATGATCAGTGGGAGAAGCTGGAGGATGCATTTGCTCTGGAATTCAACGGACGCATTGACGAGGATCACGTTGTGCTGCGTGTGTGCACGTCCTGGTGTACGCCGGATGAATATGTGGATCAATTCATTGAGATGATCAAGGGGCTGTGATGGATCAACCGATCCGGCCCGTTGGGTGCTTGAATACTGTATATTGTGAAAACCGCCGCCTCGGGAGAGTGAACTCCGGGGCGGCGGTTTTGTGGAATGTTAATGCGTCCCTGGACGCCGGAGAATTTCGGTTCCCTCACTTCCGGGAAGGGCCATTATTTCAGCGCTCTTTCCAGCTGCGGTACGGCATAGGTGAACGCCATGCCCAGCGCAGCGCCGGAAATCCCTTGAATCGTGTTGCCCAGAATGTCGATGACGGCATATTCCCGGGCTACGAACCACTCAAAGATGAAATACCCCGCGACCATCAGCACCTCGGCTGCGATAAAGCTAAGCAGCGTCCGGATGATATGTCCCTTGCGATAGAGCAGCCATGCAGTCAGCGCGACCAGTCCCTTGATCACGAAGGTTGCCGGAGCGTACAGTGCAAAGCCGGAGAAGAGATCTGCCAGTGCGCTGCCCAGCGCGGCAGCGGGGATCGCCATTGGCCCGATGACCATTGCTGCCAGCAGAATCATGCCGTCGCCCAAATGGATGTAGCCAGAACCTGCAGGGATCGGGATGTGCGGAAATATCGTCAGCACACAGATCAGCGCAGCCATCAGACCGGTGAACGTCAGCTTCTTCACGGACGGGTTTGTCATGAGAATGCCCTCTTTCATGAATGAGAATGGACGCTGCAGATCATGTCGTCTGCAGCGTCCATATTATATGACAGGATAACTATCTTGTCAAGGCGAGCCGTTGTACTTTGGATGTTTGGCGAAGCCTGCCAAGGTTCAGCGCGGCGCGTGTCAGCCCAGCTTCTCCAGCCCCAGATCAATGCGGCGCAGGCACTCGTCCTTGCCCAGCAGCCATGCGATTTCGATGGCGCCGCCGGGAGTGGACATCTGGCCGGAAATGGCGATGCGCAGGGGCCACAGGGCGGTGGCGTTCTTCATGCCGGCCTCGGCGATTTTTGCCATCAGCACATCATGAATGGTGGTCTCCGTCCAATCCTCAATTCCCTCGATTACGGGGCGCAGCATTTCCAGCGCAGCCTTGGCAACCTCGGGATTGGTCTTGGCCTTCTTGTTTACGAACATGTCCGCAGGATACTCGGGCAGCTCGCCGAGGAAGCGCACCATGTCAGGCACGCGGTTAAAGACCTCAGTGCGGGTCTGCATCAGCTCGGCCAGACGCTTGTAGTCGATGTCCTTGCCGGCCAGCGTCTGATCAAACCACGGGGCAGCCAGCTCCAGATACTTTTCGGGGGCCAGCTTGCGGATGTACTCGGCGTTGAACCAGGTCAGCTTGTCCACGTCGAAGATGCCGGGGGATTTCGACAGACGCTCAATGGAGAAGGCCTCGACCAGCTCGTCCATGGTGAAGAACTCGCGGTCATCGCCGGGATTCCAGCCCACCAGCGCGAGGTAGTTGATCAGCGCTTCGGTCAGGTACCCCTTCTCGATATAGTCGGAGTAGTAGGCGTCACCGTCGCGTTTGGAGAGCTTGTGTGTCGCGTCACGCATGACGGTGGTCAGGTGGACGTACACAGGAGTCTCCCAGCCGAAGGCCTCGTACAGCAGGTTGTACTTGGGGGTGGAGGAGATGTACTCCAGGCCGCGCATGACATGGGTGATGCCCATCAGGTGATCGTCGATGACGTTGGCAAAGTTGTAGGTGGGCATGCCGTCCTGCTTGATGAGAACCATATCATCAAGGGTATCATTGGGGAAGGTCATGTGGCCGAACACGACATCGTCATAGCTGGTTTCGCCGGTGGTAGGGGCGTTCTGGCGGATGACGTAGGGGGTGCCTGCGTCCAGCTTCGCCTGAACCTCCTCCTCGGTCAGCTTCAGGCAGTGCTTGTCATACTTGAATACCTCGCCCCGGGCTTCAGCAGCGGCACGGCGCTCGTCCAGCTCGCACTTGGTGCAGAAGCAGTAGTACGCATGGCCGCTCTTCACCAGCTGCTTGGCGTAGGGAAGATACATATCCTTGCGCTCGGACTGGATGTAGGGGCCGTAGTCACCGCCCTTGTCGGGACCCTCGTCCCAATCCATGCCGCAGCCGCGCAGTGTATCGTAGATGACCTCGGTCGCGCCCTCGACGAAGCGCTCCTGGTCAGTATCCTCGATGCGCAGGATGAACTTGCCGCCCATCTTCTTGGCAAACAGGTAGTTATACAGCGCCGTGCGCAGACCGCCCAGGTGCATGAAGCCCGTGGGGGACGGCGCAAAACGGGTACGGACTTGGTTGCTCATAGTGATTATCTCCTTGTATCATCTATCCATATCGGAAGGGTTGGGGTAAAGCTGATGCATCACGGCCTGATCGATCATCTGGCATACCGCATCGAAACGCAGCATTATGTCACGATTCGTGAAACGGATGACCTTCAGCTGCAGGGATTCCAAATATGCAGTCCGGCAACGGTCGTATTCGAGAGCGTCGGCAGTATTGTGCTGACTGCCGTCCACTTCAACGACCAACCTTGCTTCATGGCAGTAGAAATCAACAATGTACGAACCGAAAATGCGTTGGCGCAGAAACCGGAAGGGGTATGTGGAAAGAAAATCATACCAGAGGTGGTTTTCCTGTGGTGTTGCTTCACGGCGCAATTCCTGCGCGCGGGGCGTAAGCGCATGATTGTATGGTCGCGTCAGCTGTTTTCTTTTCATAGATGACTCCTCCTGCGCGAAGACTCCCACCGGCTGCTGCGCAGCCACCTCCCTCGAAGAGGGAGGCTGGACTCCCACCGGCTGCTGTAAACACCGGTGGGAGTGCTCACAGCTTGAGGCCGTTCAGCTCCACGGTCCTGTTGAATACTGGCAGCTCGCTGGTGGAATCGGGGTCCTTGCAGAAGTAGCCCACGCGCACGAACTGGAAGCTGGTGCCAACTTCGCAGTCACGGATGGCAGGCTCAGCATAGCCGCGCAGGATGGTCAGGGTGTTGGGGCTGATCTTCTTCAGGAAATCATAATCCTTGCGGGTCAGGGCGTCTGTTTCCTCGGCGCCGTCCTCGACGGATTCCATTTCATCCGCAGCAGCAGCTTCCTCCGCGGCTTCTTCCTCGATCTCCGCGTCCTCGGCGGGCAGCAGGGGCTCGTAGAGACGAGCCTCGAAGGGAACCGCGTCCTCGGCATTGACCCAGTGGAGCACCTTGCCCTTGATCTTGCGGCCGGAGCCTTCGCAGCCGGCAAAGGAATCAAAATCGACGGTGCACTGAATTTCGGTGACGTTGCCGTTTTCGTCCTTGGTGCAGCCCTCGCACTTGACGATGCACGCGCCCTTGAGGCGCACCTCAAAGCCGGGGTACATGCGCTGGAACTTGTTTGCGGGCACTTCCATGAAGTCTTCCGCGTCGATCCAGATCTCACGGCTCAGGGTCACAGTGTGGGTGCCCATCTCGGGCTTCTTGGGGTGATTTTCAACCACCAGCTCGCGCTTTTCGCCTTCGGGCCAGTTGGTCAGGACGACCTTGATGGGCTTCAACACAGCGCTCCCGCGGGCAGCATTGGCGTCCAGATCCTGACGGACGCAGGCTTCCAGCACGGCGGTGTCCACCACAGAGTCTGCCTTGGACAGGCCGATGCGGCTGATGAAGTCGCGGATGGCGGCGGCGGTGTAGCCGCGGCGGCGCAGCGCGCTCAGGGTGGGCATGCGGGGATCATCCCAGCCGCGGACGTAGCCGCCCTCGACCAGCGCACGCAGCTTGCGCTTGGACATGACGGTGCGGGTCATGTTCAGGCGGGCAAACTCAATCTGGCGGGGACGGGCGGGCAGCATATGCGCGCTCTTTTCCACCACCCAGTCGTACAGGGGGCGATGAATTTCATATTCCAGGGAGCACAGAGAGTGGCTGATGCCCTCCAGCGCGTCGCCGATGGGATGAGCGAAGTCGTACATGGGATAGATGCACCACTTGTTGCCCGTGCGCCAGTGCTCCTTGTACAGGATGCGGTACATGGCAGGATCGCGCATGACGATGTTGGGGGAGGCCATGTCGATCTTTGCACGCAGGGTGTAGGAGCCCTCGGGGAACTCGCCGGCCTTCATACGGCGGAACAGATCGAGAGATTCCTCCACGGGACGGTCGCGCCAGGGAGAATTCTTGAGGGCTTGGTCAGCGTGCCGCGGTATTCGCGCATCTGCTCCTTGTTCAGCTCGTCCACGTAGGCCAGACCGCTCTTGATCCAGTCTTCGGCGATCTCGTAGCACTTGTCATAGGAGTCGGACGCGTAGTACAGTCCGCCCGTCCAATTGAAGCCCAGCCAGTTGAGGTCGCG